>NZ_MBET01000065.1:0-115285 GCF_001954215.1 Mycobacterium sp. IS-2888 | reverse complement strand
CCCCCCCCCCCCCCCCCCCCCCCCCCCCCCCCCCCCCCCCCCCCCCCCCCCCCCCCCCCCCCCCCCCCCCCCCGCGCGGCCCCCCCCCCCCCCCCCCCCCCCCCCCCGCGCCCGCGCCCCCCCCCCCGGGGGGGGGGGGGGGGGGCCCCCCCGGGGGGGCGAACCCCCGGCCCCCCCGCGCCGGATCCGAGGGCGACGACCTCGACGTCACCCGGTGAGCTCGGCTTACGCAGCCGCACGCGTACCCGATCCAAGGTGCGTACCACCGGCAGGGTCCGCCGGCCGACGAGCTGGTGGGGGGTGAGGCGGGCGATGCGGCGCAGATCGGGGTGAACGTCGGTGTTCGGCACCGATCCAGTATCACCGACGCGGAACGCACCTTCCCCGCCGGCACCGTGAGCCCGCGGTAGTCGCCCGGACAATCCGCGGAAATCCCCCTGCAACACACGCGCCGTAGCTTCGGTCATAGGCCGATCGGGAGGCGGTATGGGATGTCTACCCAGCGGGGCCGGCGGAGGACGCACCGGCTGCGCACCTGAGCGGTGATCGCCGATGGCGCCGGCGCCGACGAAAACGCATTGCCCCTATTGCTCGTTGCAATGCGGGATGACCCTGGACGCGTCGGGGGGAGATGTGGCGCTTGCGCCACAAGAGGACTTCCCGACCAATCGCGGCGGGCTTTGTGCGAAAGGCTGGGCGGCGGCTGACCTCCTGGCGCATCCGGAACGGCTGACCACGCCGCTCGTTCGCGACGACCGCGATGCCCCGCTGCGACCGGCGAGCTGGAACGAGGCGCTGGAGCGAGTCGTCGCGGTGTTCCAGAAAACGCAGGCCGACCACGGTCGTGACGCGATAGGATGCTTCGGTGGCGGCGGCCTGACGAATGAAAAGGCTTATCAATTCGGCAAATTCGCGCGCGTCGCGTTGCGCACCTCCGCGATCGACTACAACGGCCGGTTCTGCATGTCATCGGCGGCTGCGGCGTCCAACCGCTCGTTCGGCATCGACCGGGGGTTACCGTTTCCGCTCGCCGACGTCGCGCGGGCCGATGTCATTCTGCTGGTCGGCGGCAACCCCGCCGAGACGATGCCGCCGGCGATGCAGTACTTCGACGAAGGACGGGCCCGCGGTGCCCGGCACATCGTCGTGGATCCGCGGCGCACGGCGACCGCCGACCACGCCGACCTTCACCTGCAGCCAGTCCCCGGAACCGACCTCGCCCTGGCCAACGGGATGCTCAACGTCATTGTCCGAGAAGGGCTTTTGGATCAGAAGTATCTAGCCGAACGAACCACGGGATTCGAGGCGGTGCGCCGCGCGGTTCGGTTGTACTGGCCCGACCGCGTGGAACGGATAACCGGCGTGCCCGAGAACGAGATCGTCGCCGCGGCGCGGATGCTGGCGAGCGCGCAACGGGCGATGATCCTGACCGCCCGCGGCGCCGAACAACACACTTCGGGCACCGACACCGTGCAGGCCTTCATCAACCTGGCCCTGGCATTGGGACTGCCGGGCCGTCCGTACAGCGGTTTCGCGACGATCACCGGTCAGGGCAACGGTCAGGGGGGCCGCGAACACGGTCAGAAATGCGACCAGCTGCCCGGCTACCGCAAACTCGACGACCCTGTCGCCCGAGCCCATGTCGCGCAGGTGTGGGGCGTCAACCCGGCCGAATTGCCGTCGTCCGGACTGTCGGCATACGAGATGCTCAGCGGCATCGGCTCACCCGGCGGTGTGCGCGCGCTGTGGGTGATGGCATCCAACGTCGCGGTCTCGGCGCCCAATGCGCTCCATGTCGCCGACAAGCTCAAGGAGCTGGAATTCCTCGTCGTCTCCGACTTTTTTCTGTCCGAGACGGCCTCGATGGCCGACGTGGTGTTGCCCACCACGCAATGGGCCGAAGAGACAGGAACCATGACCAACCTGGAGGGCCGGGTGGTCCTGCGTCGCGGCGCGGTGCGGGCGCCCGACGAGGTCCGCACCGACCTCGACGTGATGGCCGACCTGGCCAAGCGGCTAGGGGTACACGGGTTTTCGGCCGATGCCGAGGAGGTGTTCGACGAGCTGACCCGGGCAAGCGCGGGCGGTAAGGCCGACTACCGCGGCATCAGCTACCGGCGGATCGAGGCCGAACACGGGGTGTTCTGGCCCTGCCCGTCCGCCCGGTACGAGGCCACCCAACGAATGTTCGCGGAGGATTTCCCGACACAAGACCGGCGGGCCCACTTCCATCCTGTCGAGCAACCCGCGGCCGCCGAACTGCCGGACGACGAATTCCCCTACTACCTGACGACCGGCCGCACCTTGCGGCAGTACCAGTCCGGGACCCAAACGCGCAGGGTCGCAGCGCTTTCCGAGGCGGATCCGGAGCCGGTGGCCGAGATACACCCGACGCTGGGCCAACGGCTCGGTGTCCGCGGCGGCGACAAGGTCCGGCTGCGCACCCGCCGCGGCGAGGTCGTGATGACCGTGCGCCTGGCCCGCGGGATGCGCCCGGACACCGTGTTCGCACCGTTCCACTGGGGCGGTGCGGCGAGCATCAATCGGCTGACGAATCCGGTCCTTGACCCGCATTCGCGGATGCCGTCTTTCAAGGTCTGCGCGGTCGCGGTGACCCGCGCGGAAACCACCGATTGCCCGGAGGGAGAGGTAACGCATGAGTGATGGCAGCAACCCCCGATTCCTGCAGGGGGCGTTCACGTTCGACGGCAAGGGATACGATTCGCCGTCCCTGCTCGATGCGTCCCTGCGCTACGTCGTGCCGGCCGGGGCGATCACCCAGCCGGTATACTTTCGCGGCGGCAACAGCACCGACGAGCTGGTGACCATTGTCGTGATGCGTGACGGCACCCCCATGCGGTACTTCCCCGTGGGTGCCAAAGACGCTGTGCACGTACCGCTTCGGGTCGTCGAAGACCTGATCGCCGACACCGTCATCGAGGTGTTCGTCGCGGCCCCCGACGGACTGAGCGGCACGGTCTTCATCGATATCGGCTTGGTCGAAGTCTGAGTCGCCATGACTACATTGGTCCAACCCGAAACGAATGGCCACAGCGCGGCCGCGCTGGCCAGGCTGGTGGTGGTCGGCAACGGCATGGCGGGCGCCCGCGCGATCGAAGAGGTCCTCGCGCGCGGTGGCAACGAGCGGTTTGCCATCACTGTCTTCGGTGACGAACCGTACGGGAATTACAACCGAATTCTGTTGTCCAACGTGCTCGCCGGGTCCGACGACGCGGGCGAAATCTACCTCAATCCGCTGGACTGGTACGCGCAGAACAACATCGAACTGCGCGCCGGGGTGCGGGTGGTGCGGATCGATCGCTTCGCACACCTGGTGTACGCCGACGACGGCAGTACGGTCCGCTACGACAAGCTGATTCTGGCCACCGGTAGCCGGTCATTCTTCCCCCCGGTCGACGGCATCTGGCAGGACGACAAGACGTTGGCCCGCGGCGTTTTCGGGTTCCGCAGCCTCGACGATTGCGCGGCCATGATCGAATTCGCCAAGGGGCGAAGCAAAGCCGTCGTCATCGGTGGTGGACTGTTGGGACTGGAAGCCGCACGGGGACTGCAGAATCGGGGGCTGCACGTCGGTGTCGTACAGGGCGGCCCCACCTTGATGAACGCACAACTCGACGACCAGGGCAGCGCCATCCTGCGCCGCCTGGTGGAGGAGCTGGGCATCGAGGTGCACACCGGCAAGAGGACGACCAGGATGCTCACCCTGGACGGCCTGCCGTCGGCGATCGAATTTGCCGACGGCACCCAGTTGCCCTGCGACATGGTGGTGTTGGCCGCGGGCATCCGGCCCAATGTCGGGCTGGCGCAGCGCGCCGGGCTCACCGTGGAACGCGCCATCGTCGTCGACGACCAGATGCGATCGGTCGACGACGACGACATCTACGTCGTCGGCGAGTGCGCCCAGCACCGCGGGCAGGTTTACGGGCTTGTCGCGCCACTGTGGGAACAGGCGAGCGTGCTCGCCGATCATCTGACCAGCGCCAATCCCCATGCGGCGTATCACGGCTCACGCACGGCGACGAAGCTGAAGGTCGCCGGTGTCGATGTGGCGGCGATGGGCCTGAAGGGTCCTGAGCGCGACGACGACGAATTCGTGCAGTATTGCGAACCCAAGCACGGCGTGTACAAAACCGTGGTGGTGCGCGACGACAAGCTGATCGGCGCCACCCTGGTCGGCGACGTCAGCAAGGTGGCCTTCTTGATGCAGGCCTTCGACCGCGGTCTTCCGCTTCCGCCCGAACGGGTCTCGCTGATGTTCGACATCGGCACACCCGACGTTGCCACCGGTGCCGCGGAATTGGCGGATGACGCACAGGTGTGCAACTGCAACGGGGTGAGCAAGGCCGCCATCGTCTCCTGCGTCAGGGATGGCCAGACGTCGCTCGCGGGCGTGATGTCGGCGACGCGGGCGGGCAAGGGCTGCGGCTCGTGCAAGGGCCTCGTGGCCCAGGTCGTCGAGTGGGCGGCCTCCGAGGCCGGCGCCGCGATTTCCGAAGACGCCGCGGCCAATTGGTACGTGCCCGGCGTCCCCTATGAAAAGCCCGAGCTGATGCGGCTGATCCGCGAGCTGGAATTGCACTCGGTGTCGTCGGTGTTCGCCGCGCTGGCGCCCGAAGGCCGCGACGACGCCGCCTCGAAGATGGCGCTGGCCTCGCTGTTGCACATGATGTGGGGCGACGAGTTCATCGACGAGCGCGACAGCCGCTACATCAACGACCGGGTGCACGCCAACATCCAGCGGGACGGCACCTTCTCGGTGGTGCCGCAACTCAAGGGCGGGGTGACGAGCTCCGACCAGCTACGCAAGATCGCCGACGTCGCCGACAAATACCAGATTCCGATGATCAAACTCACGGGCGGCCAGCGAATCGATTTGCTTGGCGTGCGCAAGGAAGACCTTCCGGCGGTGTGGGCCGATCTCGGGATGCCGTCCGGCTACGCGTACGGCAAGAGCTTCCGAACCGTGAAAACCTGTGTGGGGAGCGACTTCTGCCGCTACGGGTTGGGCGACTCGACGGCGCTCGGCATTGCGATCGAAGATCGGTTCCAGGGCCTGCCCAGTCCCGCGAAGATGAAGCTGGCGGTGACGGGGTGTCCGCGCAACTGCGCCGAGGCGCTGTGCAAGGACGTCGGCGTCGTCGCGATCGAGGGCGGGCAATGGCAGATCTACGTGGGCGGCGCCGCCGGCTCACACGTCCGCAAGGGCGATCTGCTGACAACCGTGGACACTCCGGACGAGGTCATCGGGCTGACGGGGCGGTTCCTGCAGTACTACCGGGAAAACGCCAATTGGCTGGAACGCACCTACGACTTCGTGCCGCGGCTGGGCATCGAACGGATCCGTGCGGTCGTGGTGCAGGACAGCGAGCGCATCGGCGCCGACCTCGATGCGCGCATGCAGAAGTCGGTGGAGTCGTACCGCGATCCGTGGAGCGAGAGCCGAAATCCCGCTGCATCGACGAACTTTCGAACTTCGCTGCCGCTGATCCCGCTGCCCCAGGTGCCGGTCAGATGAAATCCATCGCGCTGGGCTCCATCGACGACATCCCCGTGGGCGAGGGCCGCGCCTACGCGATCGACGGGCGCCAAATCGCGGTCTTCCGCCGGCGCGACGGCTCGCTGCGCGCGCTCGACGCGGTATGTCCGCACCGCGGGGGCCCCCTGGCCGACGGCCTGATCGACACCCGGGTGGTTGTCTGTCCGCTGCACGGCTTCACCTACGACCTGGAAACCGGATGCGAGGTCGCCAACGAAGGCGTGCCGGTGACCGCCTATCCCGTGCACGCCGACAGCGCTGGGACGATCCGGCTGCACCTGGGCGGCGAGGCGCATCGACCGCGCCGCAACGGCGCGGCTTCTCACCCGGCTTAGGGTCGCCCGGGCGGCATACGCCGTCGCCCACGACTACTTTTCTGAGCTACCCCACCCATCCGCGCCTGCGTCGGCACCGAATCACTCGTGGATTAGCCGAGCCGAGATCCGGGTATCGATCCGGGTGATCGAAATGCTGGCGTGTCCCGCGGACATCAGCATGTCGGCGATTCGGGTTTGCAACGCCCCGGGGTCGGGGCGCGTCCGGGCGGCGCGGTCGGGCGCGATGCGAGAGGCGTGAAATGCTGGGCCATCTCTACGATCGGGCGCTCGACGGCGAGCGATGTTGGATTCGGCACGACGACGGCGAGGTGCGTCCGCTACCGGCGCACCGCTGGCTGGGGGCCCGTGCACCCGATGCTGCCTGCGTCGATGAGGTGTTCGACGAAGAAGTCACGCAGATGTGCATCGGGCCGACCATCGAGCTCGGGTGCGGGCCCGGCCGGCTGGTCGCGCGCCTCATCCGCCGGGGCGTCCCCGCGCTCGGCATCGACCGGTCGGCGACCGCGATCCGCCTTGCCGGTCGCGGCGGTGCGGCCGCGCTGCTGGGCGATGTGTTCGAGCCGCTGCCCTGGATGGGCCGATGGCAGACGGTCCTGCTGGTCGACGGCAACGTCGGCCTCGGCGGCGACCCGCGCCGAATACTGTGCCGCGCGGCCGAGCTGTTGGGCCGCGGCGGCCGATGCGTGGCCGAGTTCGACCGCGAAGCCATCGGCATCCGGTCGCGCTGGGTGCGGCTGGAGTCGGCGCACGATGTCGGGCCGTGGTTTCGGTGGGCGTCGGTCGGGGTGGACAGCGCCGCCGCGCTGGCCGCGCAGGTGGGTTTGACGTTGACCGGCGTCCGCATGGTCGGCGGCCGGGTGGTTGCGAGCCTGGCGGCGATGTGAACGGGCCAGGCCGTCTGCCGAGGTTCCGAAGCCCGCTGCGCGGCCCGTGGTTGACGTCGGTGTTCGGGCTGGTGCTGTTGGTGACCCTGCCGATCGTCATCCTCACCGGGCTGCTCTCCTACATCGCCTACGGGCCGCGGCTCGGCCAGGCGATCCCCGCCGACGTCGGCTGGCTGCGCCTGCCCATGTTCGACTGGCCGACGCGCCCATCGTGGTTGTACCGGCTGACCCAGGGACTGCACGTCGGGCTCGGCCTGGTGCTCATCCCGGTGGTGCTGGCCAAGCTTTGGTCGGTGATCCCGAGGCTGTTCGATTTTCCGCCGTTCCGATCGATAGCCCAAGCGCTGGAACGGATTTCGTTGCTGATGCTGGTCGGCGGGATACTCTTTGAGATCGTCACCGGAGTGCTCAACATCCAGTACGACTACATCTTCGGGTTCAGCTTCTACGACGCCCACTACTTCGGGGCGTGGGTGTTCATCGCAGGCTTCGCCATGCACATCACGCTGAAGATCCCCCGCATGGTGTCGGGGTTGCGGTCGCTGCCGCTGCGGGAGGTGTTGCGCACCAACCGAAGTGACACCCGCCCACAACCGCCCGATCCCGACGGGCTGGTGGCCGCCGATCCGGCCGAACCGACGATGAGCCGCCGCGGCGCGCTGGCGCTGGTCGGCTCCGGCGTGGCGCTGATCGCCATGCTGACGGCGGGCCAAACCCTCGGCGGCGCCGCCCGCGGCGTTGCCCTGTTGGTGCCGCGGGGCCGCGGCCGCGATTTCCCGGTCAACAAGACCGCCGTCGCCGCGGGCATCAGCCCGGAGAGCGTCGGCGCGGGCTGGCGATTGATGCTGCGGGCCGGCGCCTCGGTGGTGATGCTGGACCGTGCCACGCTGGCCGGCATGCCACAAACCAGCGCGCGGCTGCCGATCGCCTGCGTCGAAGGGTGGTCGACCGTGCAGACCTGGAGCGGCGTGCGGCTGGCCGATCTGGCCCGGGTCGCCGGCGCACCCGCACCGCGCTCGGCGCTGGTGGTATCGCTGCAGCGGGGCGGTGCGTTCGGCGCGGCGACGTTGCAGGCCAACCAGATTCGCGATCCCGAAGCGCTGCTGGCGCTGCGGGTGAACGGCGCCGACCTGACGTTGGACCACGGCTACCCGGCGCGGATCATCGTCCCCGCCCTGCCCGGCGTGCACAACACCAAGTGGGTGGCGTCCATCGAATTCTTGCAGGATTGAGATGTCGCGATTCACAACACGTTTCAGCGCGATCTATGGTTCCCATCCGCTGCATCTGCTGACGATGGTGTCCGGTTTCGCGCTGCTGGGTTACATCCTGATCACCTTCAACCCGGCGACGCTGTGGAACGCCGGCACCTGGTGGCAGTCGATAGCCGTGTGGTTCGCCGCCGCCGTCGTCGCTCACGACTTGGTGCTGTATCCGCTGTACGCACTGGCCGACCGGGTCATCACGGCGCGCTCCAGCCGGCGGCGGGGACACCCGAAAGTACTGGCCCGCAACTACATTCGGGTGCCAGCGCTGGGAGCGGGCCTGACACTGCTCGTTTTCCTGCCGGGCATCATCGAACAGGGCGGGCCCACCTACCAGGCAGCGACCGGGGAGACCCAGCAGCCGTTCCTGGGCCGATGGCTGCTGCTCACCGCGGCCATGTTCGCCGTCAGCGCGGCCGGCTACGCCGCGCGGCTTGGCGCGGCGCGGCGCCGGCCCAGCGTACAGAAAACACCCGAATCACCGTCAACAGCGCAGACGTCGGCGTCAGCAACCCCGTCAGACGGCGATTTCGGGCCCACATGACACGGCTGACGGATTCTTGGTTTCCGGTGAGCCGGCAGGGGTACAGTGCCCTACATGACGGCGCGGGTCCCGAGCATGACATGTATGAAATGGTTGCTACGAGCCCGGCCCGGCGACTACATGCTGGCGTTAAGCGTCGCCGGAGCTTCGCTACCGGTCATCGGTAAGCACCTCGAGCCCCTGGGCGGCATGACCGCCATGGGCGTGTGGGGTGCCCGCCACGCACCGAACGCGATATCCGCCATGAAAAGGGATTGGCTGACACCGGGCATCAACGACGAGCGCCGGCGGGATCGGGCGAGCACGCACCAGGTCTCGATCGCTGCCTTGCGAGGGGTGGTGTCAGCCGCGGAGCTGGAAACCGAGTGGCCCGCGGCGGAGCGGACGCCCCCGATCTGGGAGGCCCTGCGCCAACGCCGCTATCTCTACCGCCGTGCGGTCCACTACGGCGACCACCCCGCGCAGGTGCTCGATGTGTGGCGCCGCAAGGACCTGCCGGCGCAACCCGCGCCGGTGCTGATCTTCGTCCCGGGCGGCGCCTGGGTCCACGGCCGCAGCGTCCTGCAGGGGTCCGCCCTGATGTCGCGATTGGCCGAGCAGGGGTGGGTGTGCCTCGCGATCGACTACCGCGTCGCCCCGCTGCACCGCTGGCCGCGCCACATCACCGACGTCAAGACCGCCATCGCGTGGGCGCGCGCCAACGTCGACAAGTTCGGCGGTGACCGCAATTTCGTTGCGGTGGCCGGTTGTTCGGCCGGCGGGCACCTGTCCGCGCTGGCCGGACTCACCCCCGACGATCCCCAACTTCAGGCGAGGTTGCCCGAGGGCTCCGACAGCTCGGTGGACGCGGTGGTCGGGATCTATGGCCGCTACGACTGGGAGGACCGTTCGACTCCCGAGCGGGACCACTTCGTCGATTTCCTGGAGCGGGTGGTGGTCAAGAAGACGATCGCGCGTCATCCCGAGGTGTTCCGCGACGCGTCGCCGATCGCGCGGGTGCATCGAAACGCTCCGCCGTTCTTGGTGATTCACGGCAGCAAGGACAGCGTCATCCCCGTCGAGCAGGCGCGCGCCTTCGTCGAGCGGCTGCGGACCGTCTCGCATTCGATGGTCGGTTACCTGGAGTTGCCCGGGGCGGGCCACGGCTTCGACCTCATCGACGGTGAGCGGGCGGGCGTGGCGGCCCACGCGACATCGCTGTTCCTCAATCAGGTCTACCGCGCCAAGACAATCGGTGCCAAAGAGGTTATCTGAGCTCCTCCCGCTGAGTAGGGTCCCCTCTATGAGCAAGGGGCAGCGGTGAAACGGCTGAGCGGCTGGGACGCCGTACTTCTGTACAGCGAGACGCCCAACGTGCACATGCACACCATCAAAGCCGCGGTGATCGAGCTGGACCCGGCGAGTCGCAGCCTCGACCTGGAGTCGTTTCGCCGCGTCATCGGCGCCCGGCTGCACAAGCTCGAGCCGTTTTGCTATCAGCTCGTCGAGATCCCGTGGAAGTTTCACCATCCGATGTGGCGCGAGCACTGCGAGGTCGACCTGGAATACCACATCCGGCCCTGGCAACTGCCGGCTCCCGGCGGGCGCCGCGAGTTGGACGAGGCGATCGGGCGGATCGCCAGCACCCCGCTGGACCGCGACCGCCCGCTGTGGGAGATGTACTTCGTCGAGGGCCTGGCCAACAACCGGGTAGCCGTCGTCGGCAAGATCCACCACGCGCTCGCCGACGGTGTCGCCTCGGCCAACCTGCTGGCGCGCGGCATGGACCTGCTGCCCACACCGGAGGGCGGTCCGCCGCAAAACGACCCGGCCCCCACCAAACGCCAGCTGCTGTCGTCGGCGTTCGTCGACCATCTCCGGCAGGCCGGCAAGCTGCCGGCGACATTTCGCTACACCGCGCAGGGCATCGGCCGGGTGCGACGCAGCTCGCGCAAGCTCTCGCCGGAACTGAGCCGACCCTTCGAGCCGCCGCCGACGTTCATGAACCACATGATCACCCCGGAGCGCAGGTTCGCGACCGCGACGCTGGCGCTGGCCGACGTCAAGGAGACCGGCAAGCGGCTCGGCGCGACCATCAACGACATGGTGCTGGCCATGTCGACCGGTGCGCTGCGCACGTTGCTGTTGCGCTACGACGGCAAGGCCGAGCCCCTGCTGGCCTCCGTTCCGGTGAGCTTCGACTTCTCGCCGGAGCGGATCTCCGGAAATCGCTTCAGCGGAATGCTGGTCGCACTCCCGACCGATGCCGACGATCCGCTGGAGCGGGTGCGGTGCAGCCACGAGAACGCGATCTCGGCCAAGGAGGGCCACCAGCTCATGGGCCCGGAGCTGGTCAGCCGTTGGGCGGCGTACATGCCGCCGGTGGGGACGGAAGCCTTCTTCCGGTGGGCGTCCGGCCGGGACGGACAGAACAAGGTGCTCAACCTGAACATCTCGAACGTTCCCGGTCCGCGCGAGCGCGGCCGGGTGGGCGGCGCCCTGGTCACCGAGATCTATTCGGTGGGGCCGTTGACCGCCGGCAGCGGTCTCAACATCACCGTGTGGAGCTACGTCGATCAGATCAACATCTCGGTGCTCACCGACGGTGCCACCGTCAAGGACCCGCACGAGGTGACCGAGGCCATGATCGCGGACTTCATCGAAATACGCCGGGCCGCAGGGCTTTCCGAAGAGCTGACGGTCATCGAGGCCGCGATGGCGCCGGCCTGACGGGCGGTAGTCGAAGCTCCGGGCGCGGCGGCCGTTACCATCGGTCGGACACCAGCGATTCAAAGGAGACTCGCAGCACCGTGAGCGACGAAGCCCCCAATAACGAACCCGAAGTTCTCGTCGAGCAACGGGATCGAATCCTGATCATCACGATTAACCGGCCGAAGGCCAAGAACGCCGTCAACGCCGCCGTCAGCCGCGGGTTGGCCGACGCCATGGATCGGCTCGACGGCGATAACGGCCTGTCGGTGGGGATCCTGACCGGGGCGGGTGGCTCGTTCAGCGCCGGCATGGATCTCAAGGCGTTCGCCCGCGGCGAGAACGTCGTCGTCGAGGGCCGCGGCATGGGCTTCACCGAACGCCCACCGGCCAAGCCGCTCATCGCCGCGGTGGAAGGGTTCGCGTTGGCCGGCGGCACCGAGCTGGCGCTGGCCACCGATCTGATCGTCGCGTCCAGGGACTCGGCGTTCGGCATCCCCGAGGTCAAGCGCGGCCTGGTCGCCGGCGGCGGGGGACTGCTGCGGTTGCCCGAACGCATTCCCTACGCGATCGCGATGGAGCTGGCGCTGACCGGCGATAACCTCTCGGCCGAGCGCGCTCACGAGCTGGGCCTGGTCAACGTCCTGGCCGAGCCGGGCAAGGCGCTGGACGCGGCAATCGAGTTAGCGGAGAAGATCACCGCGAACGGACCGCTCGCGGTGGCCGCCACCAAGCGGATCATCACCGAATCCCGGGGCTGGAGCCGAGACACCATGTTCACTGAGCAGATCAAGATTCTGGCCCCGGTGTTCTCGTCGAACGACGCCAAGGAAGGCGCGATCGCGTTCGCGGAGAAGCGCCCGCCGCGCTGGACCGGAACGTAGGTCCTACGGGTCCGGGTCGGCCAGGTAGCGCTGCACGGTCGGCCCCAGCCAGCCGACCACATCGTCGATCGCGGCCGACGCGATCGGCTCGATTCGCAGCTGGTAGCGCGCGAACGCCAGGCCCGCCAGGTGGCTGGCCACCAGCTCGACGCGCAGCTCGGCGTCGGCCACCCCGAACTCCGCCGCGACCCGCTTCGCGATCGGCCCGGCAAGGCTGTCGTGCAACACCTTTCGCGCCTGGGGGTGGATCGCCGCCGAACGCCACAGCGTCAGGAACGGCTCGAAGACGGCACCCTCCTCCCAGTGCTCGAGGAAGCGGCGCACCAGCCTCGGGCCGATCCGCTCGGTCCCCTCGTCGAGGAGCGCGGCGAGCTGATGTAGCGGGTGCTCGGGTCCGGTCAGCGTGGATGCGGTGAAGAGACCTTCCTTGTTGCCGAAGAAGTAGTAGACCATCGCGACGTCCACGCCGGCGTCGGCGGCGATGGCGCGGACGGTGGCCCCCTCGTATCCCTCGCGCATGAAGCGTTCGCGCGCGGCGTCGAGGATTCGCTGTCGGTTCTGTTGACCGGTCCGCCACCGGCCGGCCCGCCGCGGTTCGACCATGACGTCACAATACTTCAACAACCGTTGATGAATACCGCGCGTCGGCGTACGTTGTTCTTCAACGGAGGTTGAAGTAAAGGAGGTCCGACATGGTGACAACCGCGGGTCGACGCCTTTGGTGGCGACACCTGATGTCCGTCCTGCTCTTCCCGGTCACCGTGACGCTCGTCGTCCCGGCCCTGATCGTGATCCCGGCCGGGGTGCGAACCGCGCACCTCGGCACCGCGCTGACGGTGGTGCTGGTGACCGTCGGCTGCCTGCTGATCGCCGCCGGTCTGGCGCTGATGGTGTGGACGAACGTGCTGTTCGACCGCGTCGGCGAGGGCACGCTCGGGCTGGGCAAGGTGATGGGCGAGCCGGTCCACCTGGTGGTGCGCGGCCCCTACCGGCACGTGCGCAACCCGATGATCACCGGCGTGCTCTGCATCCTGCTCGGGGAGGCGGCCATCACCGCATCCGGCGGGCTGCTGACCTGGTACGCGATCTTCTTCGCTTTCCAGGCCACCGCCATCTGGTTCTGGGAAGAGCCCCATCTCACCGAGCGCTACGGCAGTGAATACGTCGATTACCGGCGCAACGTCCCGCGCTGGATCCCCCGGATCACGGCCTGGACCCCGGGCACATAGAACTGGCGGTTTAGCAAATCGCGAGTGCGGGCACCTCTAGGCATGCCCCCACACCAGGTCCTTCGTTTCCTTGCTCCCGCGTTAGTCGCGGCGGCGGGCGCTACTGCTCCCGTCCTGGCGTCTGCAATCCCCTTCGCCGCCGCCGATCCGTGTCCGGATGCTCAGGTGGTCTTTGCCCGCGGCACCGACGATCCTCCCGGTGTCGGCCCCACCGGCCAGGCCTTCCTCGACTCCCTGCGCCCGCGCGTCGGCACAAGGTCGTTCAACGTATATCCGGTCGACTACCCCGCGACGTATGACTTTACGAACGCGGCCAAGGTCGGAATCAGGGACGCGAGTTCGCATATCGTTTCGATGGCGCACGACTGCCCCAACACCAAGATGGTGCTCGGCGGTTACTCCTCAGGCGCGGCCGTGATGGGCTTCGTCACCTCGGCCGACGTGCCCGCTGGAATCGATCCGGCGAGCGTGCCCAAACCCTTGGACCCCGAGGTGGCCAACCACGTCTCCTCGGTCGTCCTCTACGCACTGCCGAGCGACAAGACGATGCACCTTTTCGGCGCGCCGCCGGTCGTCATCGGCCCGCTTTATCAGGCCAAGACCATCGTGGTGTGCGCTCCCGGCGACCCGATCTGTTCCGACGGGGGGAGTTTCGACGTGCATAAGTCGTATTCGAGCAACGTCCCGGTTATCGACCAGGGCGCGGCCTTCGCGGCCGATCACCTTGCCGCGGCGGGTCCCGGCGGCCCTGCGGCTCCCGGCGGCCCACCGGCTCCCGCCGTCCCGGCGCCTGCGGGTCCCGGCTCGCCCGCGGCCGTTCTCGCGGCTCCGTCCGGTGCAGGCTCCGGCGGTTAACCGCGTTGGCGCCCTGACCGCATCCCGTCCACCCACCCGGCGTCGGTTACACTATGGCCTCAGTTTGTAAAGGGGGTGGGGATCCCCAGAAGGATCGAGGATGAGCATTTCGTTGCTGCTTGAGATGGCCGCGTCGAGCAACCCCGATCGCATTGCCGTCGTCTCCGAGGACGTGCGCCTGACCACGCAGCAGCTCAGCGATCTCGCCGACGGCGGCGCGGGAGTCCTCGCGGAATCCGGCGCCAGGCACGTCGTCTACGTCGGGACCGGCGGCGCGATGCTGCCGCTGCTCATCTTCGCCGCGGCGCGGGCCGGCCTGCCCTTCACCCCACTCAACTACCGGCTTTCGGCCGACGGCATCCAAACGTTGATCGATCGGCTGCCCGATCCGGTGGTGATCGTCGACGAGCGCTACCGGGAGATGCTCGGCGACGCCTCGCGGCGGGTGATGCTCACTGACGACTTCCTGACGGCCGCGCGCGAGGCGGCTGACTTCGAAGCGGCGTTTGCCGACCCCGATTCCGTCGCGATCGTGCTCTTCACGTCGGGCACCACGTCGGCGCCCAAGGCCGTCGAACTCTCGCACAACAACCTGACCAGCTACGTCACCGGCACGGTCGAATTCGAGTCCGCCGCGCCGGACGACGCCGCGCTGATCTGTGTGCCGCCGTATCACATCGCCGGCATCAGCGCCGCCCTGTCAAACCTCTACGCCGGCCGCAAGATGGTCTACCTGCCCAACTTCGACGCCGACGAATGGGTGCGGCTAATCAAGGCCGAAAACGTGACCACCGCGACTGTGGTGCCCACGATGCTGGACCGAATAGTCACGGTGCTGGAAACCGGCGGCCACGACCTGCCGTCGCTGCGCAACCTGGCGTACGGCGGCTCGAAGGTCGGCCTGCCGCTGGTCCGCCGTGCACTCGAACTGTTGCCGCGGGTGGGCTTCGTCAACGCGTACGGCCTGACGGAGACGAGTTCGACGATCGCGGTGCTGACCCCCGACGACCACCGCGAGGCCCAGGCCGCCTCGGCGGCCGGCGTCGCCAAGCGGCTGGGGTCGGTCGGGCGCGCGGTGCCGGGCATCGAGCTGCAGATCCGCGACGAGGACGGCAGGGTGCTGGGGCCGGGCGAGACCGGCGAACTGTTCGTGCGCGGCGAGCAGGTCTCCGGACGCTACACCGGGATCGGCTCGGTGCTCGACGAGAACGGCTGGTTCCCGACGCGCGACATCGCCACCCTCGACGAGGACGGCTACCTGTTCATTGGCGGCCGCAGCGACGACACCATCATCCGCGGCGGCGAGAACATCGCGCCCGCGGAGCTGGAGGAGGTGCTGATCGAGCACCCGCACGTTCGCGACGTCGCGGTGGTCGGCGTCGAGGACCCGCAGTGGGGCCAGGCCATCACCGCGGTGGTGGTGCCGGCGCCCGGCAGCGTCCCGGATCCCGACGATCTGCGCGAGTACGTCCGCAAAACGTTGCGCGGGTCGCGCACCCCCGACCGGGTAGTCTTCCGCGACGGGTTGCCAACCACACCCACGGGCAAGGTGCTTCGCCGAGAGATCGTCGAAGAGCTGCGTGCCGCACCGGCCGAGCAGTGAGCAGAGGAAAAATCATGATCAAGAACGGAACCCGCCTGGCCAGTCAGGTGTGTGACACCCAGGTCATCGTCGTCAGAAGTGCCGACAGCCTTGACGACCTGCGTTGCGGGGGTGTGCCGATGGTGGAGATCGGGGCGGAGCGGTCGGGCGAACTCGACCCGGCGTTCTCCGACGGCACCGTGATGGGCAAGCGCTACGTCGACGAAACCGGCGCGGAGGTGCTGGTGACCAAGCCGGGCGCGGGCAGCCTGAGCGTCGGGCAGACCGCCCTTCAGCTCAAAGAGGTCAAGCCGCTACCGGCCAGCGACTGAGAGTCGGCTACGCGCCGGGAATTCCGTTGCGGCTGACGAATTCCCTTGCCTTGATCAGGAATTCGAGCTGCTCGGCAACCTGGCTCAGCGGTTTCACGCTGCGCGTCGAGCGGGACAGCACGATCGCACCCTCCAGGGCGGCGATCGACATCACCGCCAGCGACGCGGCGTCGTCGTCATTGAAGCCGTCGTTGGCGAACGCGTGGGTCATGGCGGTGCACCAGCGGTCCAGGATGGCGCCGGCCTCGGCGGAAAGCTTCGGTTCGTCGTCGTCCGAGCCGATGGCCGCCGCCACCACCGGGCAGCCTGCGGTGAAGTCACCGTCGGTCAGCAGGCGCTCCCAGTACTCGATGAACTCGCGCAGCAGGGCCTTGGCGCCCCAGCCCGCGGCGTCGTCGATCATGGCGGTGATGGCATCTCCGGAGTACCGCAGCGCCTCCGCCAGAATCTGGTTGCGGCCTTCGGGGAAGTGGTAGTAGACCGAGCCGCGCGGCGCGCCGCTGCGGGCCAGCACTTCGTCGATCGTCACTCCGGCGGCTCCGCGCTCGCGCATCACCTCAGCGGCGCTGATCAGCATCTTCTTCTTGGTGTCGCACCGCTTGGTCGTAGCGGTGCCCCGCATGGGGTCGGTGACAGTCGGCACTGCCGTACCTCCTCCGGCCGGCGTCATGCAGCGTGCGAGTGCCGCGGTACCGGCCAGTGCAGGTTGCGGGGGCTGAACCGGAACGAGCGGCGCTTGAGGTCAGGCATCTCGCGGGTGTACTGATAGCCAGCGACGTTGAGCTCGATAATCCACATGATTTTCTCCCGGCCTAGGTGCGGCCCATGATTATGCTGAGAATCATATAAGACATCGGTCGAGTAAGCAAGTTTTATTCCCTATATAAACCCGACAGCACGGCTAATGGCGTAGGCGAGCCGTGAGTGGCCTACTGTGACGGGAAGGTAACCGTAGCGTTTCTATGCTGTATTGCATAATTTCTCCGCCTGCGCTTCACTGTGACGATGGCGCTACCAAATCTCGACACCGTGTCCCTCGAGCGCGACGGGCACGTCCTGCTGATCGGCCTGAACCGGCCGCATAAACGCAACGCCTTCGACCGGGCGATGCTTGCCGACCTGGCCCGCGCCTACGCGGTGCTGGAATCCGACCCGTCGGTGTGGGCGGGCGTGCTGTTCGCACACGGCGACCACTTCACCGCGGGCCTAGACCTCGTCGACGTCGGCCCGGGCATCGCGGCGGGGCAGAGTCCGGTGCCCGACGACGGCCGGGACCCCTGGCGGCTGGACGGCGCGTGGACCACCCCACTGGTCGCGGTCGCGCAGGGCTGGTGCATGACGCTGGGCATCGAATTGCTGCTCGCGGCCGACATCCGCGTCGCGGCCGCCGGAACGCGATTCACCCAGCTCGAGGTGCGGCGCGGCATCTACCCCTTCGGCGGCGCGACCATCCGGCTGCCCCGCGAGGCGGGGTGGGGCAATGCCATGCGCTGGCTGCTCACCGGCGATGAGTTCGACGCCGCCGAGGCCCACCGCATCGGGTTGGTCCAGGAAGTGGCCGACGATCCGGCGGCGGCGTTGGCCCGGGCGCGCGAGATCGCGCACACCGTCGCCGACCGCGCCGCGCCGCTGGGGGTGCGCGCTACGCTCGCCTCGGCGCACCTGGCCCGCCGCGAAGGGGAGGCGGCGGCCGTCGGTCGGCTACGGTCCGCCGTCGCCGAGCTGTTCGCCAGCGAGGACGCCGCCGAGGGCGTGCAATCGTTCGTCGAAAGGCGGCAGGCCCGGTTCGTCGGCCGCTAGGGCCGCAGCGCCGAACGTGCGGCTAGCCGCACGCTCGGCCCCCAACGTGCGGCTGGCCGCACGCTCGCGGCAAGTGCCTAGCTGTCGAGGGTGTAGCCCATCGGCATCAGCACGCTCTTCTGCTGCGTGAAGTGCTCGACACCTTCCGGCCCGTTCTCCCGGCCGATGCCCGAGTTCTTGTACCCGCCGAACGGGCAACACGGGTCGAACGCGTACCAGTTGATCGCGTAGGTGCCGGTACGAATCTTCTCCGAAATCTCAATGCCCTTGGGGATGTCGGACGTCCACACGCTGCCCGCCAGGCCGTACACCGAGTCGTTGGCAATCTTGATCGCGTCCTCCTCGGTGTCGTAGGGAACGATGGACAGCACCGGCCCGAAGATCTCCTCCTGGGCGATCGTCATCTTGTTGTCGACGTCGGCGAAGACCGTGGGCTGCACGAAGAAACCCTTGTCCAGTCCCTCGGGCCGGCCGCCGCCGCACACCAGCCGCGCGCCCTCCTCGATGCCCTTGGCGATGTAGCCCTCGACGCGGGCGCGCTGCTTCTCCGAGATCAGCGACCCGATCTGGGCGGCCGGGTCGGACGGCGTGCCGACCGGCAACGCTTGCACGAAAGTGCTTACCGCATCGACGATTTCGTCGTAGCGCGACCGTGGTGCCAGGATGCGGGTCTGCGCGACGCAGGCCTGCCCGGTGTTCATGATCCCGGAGAACACCAGCATCGGGATTGCCGCGGCCAGGTCGACGTCCTCAAGGACGATGGCCGCCGACTTGCCGCCGAGCTCCAGGGTGCACGGTTTGAGCGCCTCGGCGGCGCGGCGGCCGATTTCCTTGCCGACCCCCGAACTGCCGGTGAAGGTGAACAAGTCGATATCGGGATTGGACGTCAGTGCTTGCCCGGTCTCGATGCCGCCCGGCACCACGGACAGCACCCCCTCGGGCAGGCCGGCTTCGGCGAACACCTCCGCCAAAGCATTTGTGCTCAAAGGGGTTTCGGCTGCGGGCTTGAGCACCACGGTGCAGCCGGCCAGCAGCGCCGGGCCCAGCTTGTTGACGGCGAGGAACAGCGGGACATTCCATGCCACGATCGCGCCCACAACGCCGATGGGCTCACGGTGGACGATGCTCTGCCCATAGCCTCCGGTGCGGATCTCTTTCCACTTGACCTGATCGACGGCGGGTCCGGCGAAGAAGTTCAAGGCGCCGATCGAGCTCATCCAGTGCATCGTCTCGACGGTGGTCGGCGGTTGGCCGGTCTCGTCGCCGAGCAGCTTGGTGAATTGGTCCTTACGCTCCTCCATCAGCTTGAGCGCGCCCGCGATGACGGCCGCGCGCTCCTTCGGTGGCGTGGTGGGCCACGGGCCGTTGTCGAATGCCGCGCGGGCCGCGGCCACCGCGGCGTCGACATCGGCCGCCGCCGCCAGCGGCACCTTCCCGACGTATTCGCCGGTGGCCGGGCAGTGCACCTCGATGACTTGGTCGGTCGACGGCTCGGTCCACTTGCCGCCGATGAAAAGCTTGTCGTACTCGGTCTTGATGTCGGTCATTCCGCCGCTCCTCCTCATCGCTCCGTCCCCCGCAAGCGGGAGGTGCCCCCACCGCATCGTCGCCGGCGGGCATGGGCGCCACCCTACCCAAGCCGACGCAAAACGAGAACATGTTCCATTATCGAGGTACGAGCACCAGCACGAGATTGCTCACCAGGAACTCGCGCAGCACCGGCACCCGCGTCATCCACCAGGCCCATCGGGGGTGGTAGCGGGGGAATGCGGCGACCGCCGCGCCGGTACTGGCCGCCCACGTCAGCCCGTCGGCGGCGGACACCGCGAACAACGACGACCCGTAGTCGTTTTTGGCCGGATGGCCGTGTTTGCGCGCATAGCGGGCGGCGGCGCGCTGCCCGCCCAGGTAGTGGCTCAGGCCCATCTCGTGCCCACCGAACGGGCCGAGCCAGACGGTGTAGGACAGCACCGCCAGCCCGCCCGGCTTGGTCACCCGCAGCATCTCGGCGCCGAGCTGCCATGGTCGCGGCACGTGCTCGGCGACATTGGACGACAGGCAGATGTCCACCGAGTCGTCGGCGAACGGCAGCGCCAGGCCCGACGCCCGGACGAAGGTGTCCGCCGGGTGCCCGCCGAAAGCCGGTCCCGCCGCGTGCATCTCGCGTTCGTCGGGTTCCACGCCGACGTAGCGAACACCGGCGTCGCCGAATGCGGCCGCGAAATATCCCGGCCCGCCGCCGACGTCGAGCAGCGTGCGCCCCACCGGAGGTTCGCCGCGGACGCCCAGCCACAGGTCGCCCACCATTGCCGCGGTGTCGGCCGCGAGCGCGCCATAGAAGCGCGCCGGATCGGACTGCTCGTAGCGGAATTCCGACAGCAGCCGCACCGAGCGGGCCAGGGTTGCGCGCCGCGCGAAAACGTCGGTGACGGCCACCGCCATACCCTACGCAGCGTCGTCGCCAGGCTAGGCTGACCGGTAATGTCTGCCCTCCGCTCCGTGCTGCTGCTGTGTTGGCGCGACACCGGCCACCCGCAGGGCGGCGGCAGCGAGGCCTACCTGCAGCGCATCGGCGCGCAGCTGGCCGCCCAGGGAACAGCCGTCACACTCCGCACCGCCCGCTATCCGGGTGCGCCGCGGCACGAGGTTGTCGACGGGGTGCGGATCAGCCGCGCGGGTGGCCGCTACTCGGTGTATGTGTGGGCGCTACTGGCCATGGCGCTGGCCCGGCTCGGGCTCGGTCCGCTCCGCCGGGTGCGGCCCGACGTGGTCGTCGATACCCAGAACGGCTTGCCGTTCCTGGCCCGGCTGCTCTACGGCCGCAGGGTGGTGGTGTTGGTGCACCACTGCCATCGCGAGCAGTGGCCGGTGGCCGGGCCGCTGCTCGGCCGGCTCGGCTGGTTCGTCGAGTCGACGTTGTCGCCCAGGGTGAACCGCAGCAACCAGTACGTGACGGTGTCGCTGCCGTCGGCCCGCGATCTGGTCGCCCTGGGGGTCGACAACGAGCGCATCGCGGTGGTGCGCAACGGTCTCGACGAGGCCCCGCCGCTGTCGTTGTCCGGGCCCCGCGCGGACGCGCCGCGCGTCGTGGTGCTGTCGCGGCTGGTGCCGCACAAGCAGATCGAGGACGCGCTGGACGTCGTCGCGGCCCTGCGACCGCGGGTCCCGGGCCTGCATCTCGACATCCTCGGCGACGGCTGGTGGCGGGAGCGACTGGTCGACCACGCGCACGCGCTCGGCCTTTCCGGCGCGGTGACCTTCCACGGCCACGTCGACGACGTGACCAAACACCATGTGCTGCAACGCTCCTGGGTGCACGTGCTGCCGTCGCGCAAGGAGGGCTGGGGCCTGGCGGTGGTCGAGGCGGCCCAGCACCGGGTGCCCACCATCGGCTACCGATCCTCCGGCGGGCTGTCCGACTCAATCGTCGACGGCGTGACCGGGGTGTTGGTGGACACTCGGGCCGAGCTGGTGGACCGGCTCGAGCGGCTGCTCTGCGATCCCGTGCTGCGTGACCAGCTTGGCGCCAAGGCGCAAACGCGCAGCGGCGAATTCTCCTGGACGCAAAGCGCCGATGCGATGCGCACCGTGCTCGAAGCGGTGCGCGCCGGCGAGTTCGTCAGCGGCGTCGTCTGACCGGGCGGACCCCGGCGCCGGCGGCGCCGATGATCAGCAACGCCAGCCACCCCAGATGCGCGATCGCCGTCGCCCGGCGGCGCCCGGCGGACACACCGGCGGTGTCGCCGCCGATCCGATACAGGGCGAGTTCGTCGTTGCGGAAATCCGGTGTCAGCGCGCCGAGGGTGCGGGCGGACGCACCCATGTCACCGGCGCTGTCCGATTCGACGACCAACCACCCGACGCCGGCCGCGGCCAACGCGGCGCGATCCGGCCCCGCCAGCAGCAACTCCTGCACCGCCCGGGCGCGGTTGCCCTCCCCGGGAACCGTCACCCCGGAGATGGCCAGGTCCCCGGTCATCAGCACGTCGGCGCGCACCCAGCGGGGCAGCGGATCGAGCACCGGCGCCGGGCCGGACCAGGGGAAGCGGCGCATGGTGCCGGCGGGCAGTACGGCGACGGTCCGTGGGTCGGCGTTGATCGCCGACGCGACCGCGGCCCAGCCGGACGGGTAGCGCACCGGCTCGACCCTTCCCCACACGCCCCAAACCAGGTCGGGCAGCGCCAGGATCAGCGCGAGGCAACAGACCAGCGCCGTCTGCGCCGGCCGCAGCCACCGGCGCAGCGTCAGCACCGAGCCCGCACCCGCCAACGCGTATCCGGGCAGCGCCAGCGCCACCCACTTCTGCCCGTCGCGCAGCACCCCGAACCCCGGCGCGGCCTCAACCACCGCGCGCAGCGCGTGCAGGCCGGGACCGGTCGCCAGCGCGGCCGGCACCAGCACCGACACCGCCGCCAGCACCAGCAGCGGCGCGACCGCCCGCCGGCGCGCCACCGCCGGCAGCCCGGCCACGACGATCCCCAGCAACACCAGGGCCGAGGACACCGCGAAAAGCGTTGTCCGCGAAGCGGGTACGGCTTCGCCATTCCAGATCCCGCCCAGGCTGGCCAGGCTGAAGAGTGTGCCGAGACCGGGCTCGGCACGTGGCGCGAACGCGCTGACCCCGAGCGCATTCTGCGCGCTCAACGACGGGCCCAGCGCGGCCGCGGTCAGCCACGGCAGCGCGGCCACCACCGCAACACCCAAAGTCGCTGCGGCGCAGACCCACCGCGGCCAGCCGGGACCGGGCGCGGCCACGCAGACCAGCCCGACCGTCGCGGCCAACATCAATCCGGTGGGCGTCAGCCCGGCCAACGCGACCCAGAAAATCAAACCGAAGGCGGCACGCCCCGCGAAGCGAAGCCGCAGCATCGCCGTCGCAACCCAGGGCAGGCAGCCGTAGCCGACCAGCAGGCTCCAGTGGCCTTGCAAAAGCCGTTCGGCGACATAGGGATTCCAGATCGCCAGCGTGATCGCGACGAACTGGCCGGCCGCGCCCGCGTCGGGCAGTGCGGTCTCAACGAGCCGGGCCGCACCCCATCCCGCGAGCCACAGCCCGGCGACGAGCAGCGCCTTTACCACCACGCCGCCGTCGACCACGTGCGAGGCCAGCGCCACCGCAAAATCTTGCGGCGTCGCCCGCGGCGCCGCCGTCAAACCCAGCGCGCCGTCGGACAGGTAGGACCGCGGCGTCGATACCGCGTCGCGCAGCAGCAGGTATCCGGGCTTCAGCAGCGGCCCGGCCACCAGGAGCGCCAAGGCGAGCGCGTACCCCGGCCGGGTCCAACGCACGTCGGGAAGTTAGGCCCGTTCGGGCGGACCGCCCGGCGGTTCCGGCGGCCCGGCATCGGGTGGCTCTTCCGATGCCGGAGGGTCCGATCCCGGCTCCGCCGCGTCCGGGCGCGCGGCGGGACGCTGGGTGGGCAGCTTCTCGGTCTCGGCCTCGGCGCCGGGCACCGGTTCCTCCAGCCCGGTGCGGCCGAAGAAGTCCTGATCGGCGCGGTCCAGGCCGGGATCGGTCAGCGCGCTTTCGGTTCGCAGGCTGAACGAGGCCAGCAATCCGCCGCCGATCAGCGAGATCAAACCGACCGCGGTGAAGGTGATGGGCAGCACCCGCGACCACAGGGCCAGCCGGTCGCGTTCGTCGCGGGCCGCATTGACCTGGGCTTCGACGGTGTCTTCAGTCGAGGTGACGCGGTAGTCGGCCAGCGTCACCTCGGGCTTCAGCGGATCACGCGCGAAGTAGTGGTTGGCGTGCTCGGTCTGCTTGACGATGGTGCCCGATACGGGGTCCACCCAGAAGGTCCGCTGCGCCGCGTAGTAGCGCGTCATGGTGACCTGCTCGGCGGGATCGCCGCCCACCCCCCACATCGCCGCGGACGTGGTGACCTTGCCGTCCTCGTCGCCGGCGTACAGCGACGGGTACTTCACCGGAGCCGTCAGCTTGCCATCCGGGTTGTAGCCGACGTTCTGCGTGAAGCGGTAGGTGGTCAGGCCGTTGACGTCTTCCTGGCTTTCGTAGTTGACGTCGAAGGCCTTCTGCGCGATCGGGTCGAAGTAGGGGTAGGTCTTCTTCTCGGTGTGGAACGGGAACCGGTAGGACAGCCCGTCGTGGCGCAGCGGGATCGCGGTGGGGGGGTTCTCGTCGCTGAAGGAGCGCGGCTTCTGCACCGAGCCGCCGGTGTGGGTGTCGTCCGAGACGGCCAGCGCGGTCCTGCGGTTGAGGGTGACGGTGTCGACGATCGCCAGCAGCAGTCCGCTGTCCTTTTGCTTGTCGGTGCGCCGAACCGACGTGCCGACCTGCAGGGTGACCACGTCGGCGTTGGCGGGGGATTCGACGCTGACCTGCTGCTGGGACACCAGCGGCACGTTCTGGTTGACGACGAGGTGATCGCTCGACAAGGACGCGGAGTCGAGCGCGGTGCCGTTGCCGTCGCTGATCAAGGTGGTGTCGAGATTGAGCGGGACCTTGGTGATCCTGCTGCTGGTGTAGGTCGACAGCAGCAGGGCGGCGATCAGCAGGGCGGCTCCGAGTCCAATGATTCCGCATGCGGCGAACCGCAACATGACTGCTCGGTTCACGTTGCTGTGTCCTCCTAGTGGTCCTCAAAGTTCTCAGACTCTTCGGCCGCCCCCTCTGGCCTGACCAAGCAGCGGCAAACCCGTTTGACCCTAACAGCAGAATTTAAGGTCTCGGCTTACGAACCTAGCGACAGGCAGACTGTCAACGTGAACGATGACCAGCAGGTGGGCGGCGTCCGCAGCTTCCTGCCCGCCGTGGAGGGGATGCGCGCGTGCGCGGCCATGGGTGTGGTCGTCACGCACGTCGCCTTTCAGACGGGCCATTCGAGCGGTGTCACCGGCAGGTTGTTCGGTCGCTTCGACCTGGCGGTGGCGGTGTTCTTCGCCTTGTCGGGGTTCCTGCTGTGGCGTGGCCACGCGGCGGCCGCACGGGATCGGGGATCGCGCCCGCGCACGGGCCACTACCTGCGATCGAGGGTGGTCCGCATCATGCCGGCCTATCTCGTCGCGGTGGTCGTCATCCTGTGCCTGCTGCCCGACTCCGATCACGCCAGCCCGACGGTGTGGCTGGCGAACCTGACGCTCACCCAGATCTACGTGCCGCTCACCCTGACCGGCGGCCTGACCCAGATGTGGAGCCTCTCGGTCGAGGTCGGTTTCTATCTGGCGTTGCCGGTCCTCGCGCTGCTGGCCCGCCGCATCCCGGTCGGCGCCCGGATACCGGTGATCGCCGCGTTCGGCGTGCTCAGCTGGGCCTGGGGCTGGGTGCCGTTCGCGCATGCCGGCTCCGGTATCAATCCGCTGAACTGGCCGCCGGCGTTCTTCTCGTGGTTCGCCGCGGGCATGCTGCTGGCGGAATTGGTCTATAGCGGGGTCGGGTTGGCGCATCGGCTGGCACGACGCCGCGTGCTGATGGCCGTGATCGCCGCGCTGGCGTACCTGGTCGCGGCCTCCCCGCTGGCCGGCCCCGAGGGGTTGATTCCGGGCACCGCCACGCAGTTCGCGGTGAAGACGGCGGCGGGTTCCCTCGTCGCTTTCGCACTGGTCGCGCCGTTGGTGCTGGACCGGCCCGATACGCCGCACCGGGTGCTGGGCACCACCGCCATGGTCACGCTGGGGCGCTGGTCCTACGGGCTTTTCATCTGGCACCTGGCCGCATTGGCCATGGTGTTCCCCGTGATCGGGACCTTCCCGTTCACCGGGCGAATGGTCGAGGTGTTGGCGTTGACGCTGATCTTCGGTTGGGCGATCGCCGCCGTCAGCTACGGGCTGGTCGAGTCGCCCTGCCGGGAAGCGTTGCGGCGCTGGGAGAAACGCGAGAAGCCTGCGGACGCCAGGGTCATAGACGCTGAGGCGGACGCAATCGCGCCATGATCTCGGCGCGGACGGCCGACCGCCGCGCCTTGCCCGCATCGTCGCGCAGCGGGGAGCCGACGAATTCCACGGTATGCGGCACCTTGTACGACGAAATGCGTTCGCGCAGAAAGTCTTTCACGGATGCTTCGTCCAGCGCCGACCCGTCGGCGGTGTGCACCAGGGCATATGGCACCTGACCCAGGTCGCCGGCGTTCGGGTCGGGAACGCCGACGACCAGGCAGGACAACACATCCGGGTGCGCCGACAGGGCGTTCTCGATCTCGGCGGGGTAGACGTTGCGGCCGCCCACGGTGAACATGTCGACGCGGCGGTCCGATAGGTAGAGGTATCCGTCCTCGTCGAAGTAGCCGAGGTCGCCCAGCGAGTCCCAGCCGTCGCGCGACTTCGCCGTCACGCCGATGTAGCGGTAGGTCGGCGCGCTGCCCGGGCTGGGCCGCATATAGATCTCGCCGACCACCCCCGGCGGGCAGGGGTTGCCGTCGTCGTCGAGCACCTTCATCTCCCCGGCGACCACCACCCCGACCGAGCCGCGGTGGGTCAGCCATTGGTCGCCGGAGATGAACGTCAAAGCCTGTAATTCGGTGCCGCCGTAGAGTTCCCAGACGGCTTCGGGGCCCAGCAACTCGATCCACGCCTGCTTGACGGCCGGCGGGCACGGCGCGCCCATGTGCCAGAACCGCCGGATCGACGACAGGTCATAGGAGCCGGGGTCGGCGTGGTAGACAGGCAGGGCCCGCTGCATGATCGTCGGCACCACCGTCAGGAACGTGACGCGATGATCGGCGATCAGCCGGAGGAACCCATGCGGGTCGAACCGGCTCATCAACACCAGGTGGTGGCCCATCAGTAAGCCGATCGTCGCGGTGGTGAAGCCGGTGTTGTGGGACAGCGGGATCGGCACCAGGGTGGTGTCGCCCTCCTGCGCGCCGAGCGGATACCCGATGGCCGGCGGAATCCGGCTGTCGCCGCCGGATTCAATGAGCTTGGGCCGCCCGGTGCTGCCGCCCGAGCCCATCGCTTTCCACACCGGCGAGACCGCCTCCGGCAACGCGGCGTCGGACAAAGCCGGGTTGGGGGCGAAACCGGTTGGCACGCTTGGGATGCCGGCGCGCTCGCGGCCCACGAGCAATGCGGGCGGGCGCAGGTCCAGCAGGCCCGCCAGCTCGGCGTCCGGCAGCCGCGCGGACAGCGGCTGGGGCACCGCGCCCAGCTTCCAGCACGCCACCGCCGCCTGGATCCACTCGATCGAGTTGGGCAGCACCATCGTCACGTAGTCGCCGACGCCGACGCCGCGCTCTGCGTAGGCGCGGGCCAGCCGGTTCGTCGAGCGGTCGAGCTCGGCGCGGGTGATGGTCAGCCCGTCGCACGTGACCGCGGGCTCGTCGGGAGCGAGTTCGGCCAGCGCCGATATCTGCGAACCGATCGGGGGGACCGGCTCGGTCATTTAGTACGCGCCCTGTCGCTCGAAGATGCGGCGCGGGTTGTCGACCAGCATGGTGTGCAGCTGTTCGTCGGTAACGCCGCGCTCCTTGAGCGCGGGGATCACGTCGTTGTGGATGTGCAGGTAGTGCCAGTTGGGCGCGGCCACCGGCAACAGCTCCTCCGGGATCGCGTCGAAGTAGCAGTTGGCGTCGTGGGACAGCACCATCTTGTCGGCGTGACCGCGCTCGCACATCTGGGCCACCGTGTTCACCCGGTCCTCGAACGGCAGGAACACGTCGATGCCGAATCGGTCCATCCCGATGTAGGAGCCGGCGCCGATCAGCTCCTCGAGGTAGTCGAGGTCGGTGGTGTCGCCGGAGTGGCCGATCACCACCCGGCTCAGGTCGACGCCCTCCTCTTCGAAGATGCGTTGCTGCTCGAGCCCGCGCCGCATCCCGGCGTGGGTGTGCGTGGAGATCGGCACGCCGGTGCGCCGGTGGGCCTGCGCGACGGCGCGCAGCACGCGCTCCACGCCCGGGGTCACTCCGGGCTCGTCGGTGGCGCATTTGAGGATCCCGGCCTTGATGCCGGTGTCGGCGATGCCCTCCTCGATGTCGCGGACAAACATGTCGGTCATGATTTCCGGGCCGTCCATCGGCGTACCCGGCCCCACGTAGTGGAAGCGGAACGGGACGTCGTTGTAGGTGTAAAGCCCGGTCGCCACAACGATATTCAGGTCGGTCGCGGCCGCGACGCGCGCGATGCGCGGGATGTAGCGGCCCAGCCCGATGACGGTGAGGTCGACGATGGTGTCCACCCCGCGGGCCTTGAGCTCGTTGAGCCGGTCGATGGCGTCGGCCACCCGCTTGTCCTCGTCACCCCAGGCCTCCGGATAGTTCTGGGCGATCTCGGTGGTCATGATGAACACGTGCTCGTGCATGAGCGTCACGCCGATATCGGCCGTATCGATGGGGCCGCGCGCGGTATTGAGTTCTGACACGTGACTGATGCTAGGGCGTGGCGAACGACTGTGGTAAGTGGTTTGGCGCGACTCAGGGCTCAAGGTCGGTGGCCGCGCGGTACGAGCCGTCCATGTAGAACGGCGTCGAGTCGTGTCGGTGCGTGATGAGCCACGACCCGTCGACGCGGCGCAGACCGAAGGTCGAGCGGATCCACAACGTGATCAATTGATCCTGACCAACGGGCGTCATCCTCATCTGGGTGAGGGTGTGCGCTAAGGCAAGGTCGCCGTCTTGGCTCACGACCGGGTCGCGGAAGGTGATCTGGACCGGACCATCGAATCCCGCGAACCAGGCGCGAATACCGTCGACGGTGCCGTACGGCGTGCCGGGGCCCTGCTGAAGTGGCGGCGCGAGCGAATACGCCACCAGATCGTCGGCATAGAGCGCGAACAGGCCGTCCGCGTCATGCGCCGCATGCGCGGCCGCGAACTTGTCGAGGACGGCGTGAACTTCGGTTCCAGCGTGGCTGATCTTCATGGTGTGATCCCTTCTCCGTGGGCACCACGACGGGCGCCTTTAACCGGATGTCGAAGCTGGCTCGCCAGTTTCGACACGGGAGCGCAATACTTGGTCCTCGTCGGCAGCAAATGACACTGAAATGTCGCTGAGTTGAGCACAAATCATCGTCAACCCGGGGATGGGTCGATGCCCGGGCATCGCCAACATCACCCGGCGAAAGGTCGGAAAAATCAGCCCGTCGACCTCGCGGTGGCGGCAGGTGAAATGCGCGGCCTTCAGCGGGATCGGCAACAGCCGGGCGAGCAACCGCGCTTCGGCGAACACGTCGGGTAAGTAGTCGTGGCGGCGTATCAGCCCACGATCATCGATGTAGAAGGTCTCGCGGTGGCAATGCGAGTCAAATCCTTGTGGGTATTCGACCTCGAGCCGACGCCAGATCTCGTTGTCGCCTCGCCAGTCCTCGCCGCGTCGCACCTGAAATCCTGGCTGCGTCATGCGGTAGGGATGTGACATGTAATTGGACATCGCATACCCGACGAAATAGGCCGAATCGATGACGTCCCACGAGCGGATGCGGCGGAACGCGCCGAGGCCGCCAAACCCACGGCGGGCTTGGGTGCGCCGCTCGATTGCCTCGCCGTGCGCCTCCACCAGCACCTCGTCGTGGGAGAAGATGCAGGTGAGCTCGGGGCTCGGGAAGCCATGCATCACATTGCGAAGGCCGTGAATATCCACCTGCTGGTGGTAGTGGTAGTCCTCGAGTGGCCGACCCGGGAACTTCCACGTCGGCAACAACCCACGCACCTGTACGTGTGAGCTGACAGTTTGAGCCTTGGCCCAGCGCGCGGCTCCGCCATGGGCCTCCACCACCTCCGACAGCAGAGCAGCGCCTCGAGTCGCTGCGAGGTCTGACTTCATCGTTGGATCCCTTCTCCCGGGCTCCAGGAAGCGGAGCCTTTAAAGGGGTGACGAAACCGGCGAGCCAGTTTCGACACAGGAGCGCAATACTTCGTCCAAACTCACCGGAGGCCGTCGTGAAATACATGATCTTGATTCAGAGCAACCCGCAGTTCGTCGAGCGCTGGCAGGCACTGCCGAAGGAGCAGCGTGATCGGTTCGGCCGCGACCACCTCGCGCTGACCGCCGAGCTCGCCGAGTCCGGCGAACTGGTGGCGAGCGAAGGTCTTGCGGATCCGGCGCTCGCGAAGCGCGTCACCGTCGCGGGCGACCAGACCATGATCAGTGACGGGCCGTTCGCCGAGGCGAAGGAGCACCTGGCCGGCTTCCTGCTCGTCGACTGCGACGGCGAGGACCGCGCTTTGGCGATCGCGGCGCGGGTGCCCGACGCCGTCTGGGGTTTCGTAGAGGTCCGGCCGGTGCTCGATTTGAGCGGGTGGGAGATGTGACGCCAAGCGAGGCTGCCATCGCCGGCCTGCTGCGCGAGCTCGCTCCACGCGTGCTTGGTGTGCTCGTGCGCCGTAATGGCAACTTCGACGACTGCGAGGACGCCGTGCAGGAGGCGCTGCTCGCCGCCGCGGTCAGCTGGCCGGTCGACGGCGTACCGAACAACCCGACCGGCTGGCTGATCACGACGGCGTCGCGGCGGCTGGTCGAGATCTGGCGGAAGGAGGCCGCACGTCGGCGCCGCGAAGACGCGTACGCGCTCGAGCCCGCGCCAGGCGACGTGTCACAGTCCGACGACACGTTGGCCCTGCTGTTCCTGTGCTGTCACCCTGAGCTGGCCGTCCCGTCACAGGTTGCGCTGACGCTGCGCGCACTCGGCGGCCTGACGACGGCCGAGATCGCGCGCGCCCTGCTCCTGCCGGAGGCGACCGTCGGGCAGCGCATCAGCCGGGCGAAGGCACGCATCCGCGATACGGGTGCAGAGTTTCGAATGCCCACCGCGTGCGAGCGCGACGAGCGGCTGCCCGCGGTGCTGCACACGCTGTACCTGATCTTCAACGAGGGCTACACCGCGACGTCGGGCCAGGCCCTGAATCGCGTGGAGCTGACTTCCGAAGCCATCAGATTGACCCGGCAGCTCCGGGTGAGCCTGCCCGACGAGGGCGAGGTCGCCGGGTTGCTTGCGCTCATGCTGCTCACGGACGCCCGACGCGACGCCCGCACCGGCCCGGACGGGTCGCTGATTCCGCTGGCCGAGCAGGACCGCCGCCGGTGGGACCGGACCGCCATCGCCGAGGGAGTCGCGATCATCGAGGCAACGCTGCCAGTCGCAAAGCCCGGGCCCTACCAGCTGCAGGCGGCGATCGCCGCCGTGCACGACGAGGCCGCCGACCCCGGCGCGACCGACTGGCCGCAGATCCTCGCTTTGTATGACGTGCTCGCGGCGCTCGCGCCTGGACCGATGGTCGCGCTCAATCGAACCGTCGCCATTGCGATGGTGCGTGGTCCGGCCGCCGCCCTCGCCGAACTCAACGACGTGGCGGCGGACCCCGCCCTTAGCGGACATCATCGCGTCGATGCCGTGCGGGCTCATCTGCTCGATGAGCTCGGCGACCGAGAGGCTGCGCGCGAGTACTACCTTCGGGCGGCCCAGCGCACTCGCAGCCTGCCCGAGCGGAGTTACCTGCTGGCGCGCGCGACGCGCTGATGGTCAGCCCGCAGATTTGCCGGGCGCTCCCCGACGGCTGCGTTAGTGCAGTACCGTCCAGCGCATGTTGCTCAATCCCAACCACCTGCAACGCCGCTACCCGGACCGTCGCTCGGGCGAGATCATGGCCGCGACCGTCGACTTTTTCGAGTCCCGCGGAAAGGCCCGGCTCAAGCACGACGACCACGAGCGCACGTGGTACTCCGACTTTCTGGACCACGTGGGACGCGAGCGAATCTTCGCGTCGCTGCTGACGCCGGCCGCGTACGGCGCGCCGGACTGTCGCTGGGACACCTATCGGATCAGCGAGTTCGCCGAAATCCTGGGCTTCTACGGGCTGAGCTATTGGTATCCGTTCCAGGTCACCGCCCTTGGCCTGGGCCCGATTTGGATGAGCGCCAACGAGGACGCCAAGCGCAAGGCCGCGGCGCAGCTGGAGGCCGGCGAGGTGTTCGCCTTCGGCCTGTCCGAGCAGACCCACGGCGCCGACGTCTACCAGACGGACATGATCCTGACGCCATCGGAGAACGGTTGGGTCGCCAACGGCGAGAAGTACTACATCGGCAACGCCAACGTCGCCCGGATGGTCTCCACCTTCGGCAAGATCGACGGTTCTGACGAGTACGTGTTCTTCGCCGCCGACTCCCAGCACGACCGCTACGACCTGATCAAGAACGTGGTGAACTCGCAGAACTTCGTCGCCAACTACGCGCTGCGCGACTATCCGGTCACCGAGGCCGACATCCTGCACCGCGGGCCCGGCGCCTTCCACGCGGCGCTGAATACCGTCAACGTCTGCAAGTACAACCTGGGCTGGGGGGCCGTCGGCATGTGCACCCACGCCATGTACGAGGCGGTCACCCACGCGTCCAACCGCTACCTGTACGGGACCGTCGTAACCGACTTCAGCCACGTGCGGCGGTTGCTGACCGACGCCTACGTCCGACTGATCGCCATGAAGCTGGTGGCCACCCGCGCGTCCGATTACATGCGCAGCGCCTCGGCCGAGGATCGCCGCTACCTGCTGTACAGCCCGCTCACCAAGGCGAAGATCACCAGCGAAGGCGAGCGGGTGATCACCGCGCTGTGGGACGTCATCGCCGCCAAGGGCGTGGAGAAGGACACCATCTTCGAGGCGATGGCGCGCGAGATCGGCCTGCTGCCCCGCCTCGAAGGCACCGTCCACATCAACATCGGGCTGCTCGCCAAGTTCATGCCCAATTTCCTGTTCGCCCCCAACGGCGAGCTCCCCGTGATCGGCCGCCGCGACGACGCGGCCGACGACTCGTTCCTGTTCGCCCAGGGACCCACCGGCGGACTGGGCAAGGTGCGCTTCCACGATTGGCGCGCGTCATTCGACAGCTTCGCCCACCTCGCCAATGTCGGGCTGCTGCGCGAGCAGATCGACGTGCTCACCGACATGCTCGCCAGCGCCACCCCGGATGCGGTGCAGCAGAAGGACATTGATTTCGCCTTCGCCGTCGGTCAACTCTTCGCGACGGTGCCCTACGCCCAACTCATCCTCGAAGAGGCGGCGCTGTCCGGGGTGGACGACGCGCTGATCGACGAGATCTTCGCCGTGCTGGTCCGCGACTTCAACGGCTACGCGGTCGAGCTCAACGACAAGCCCTCGACGACCGACGCGCAGGCCCGCTTCGCGACGCGGATGATCCGCCGTCCGGCCCACGACCGCGCGCGCTACGACCAGATCTGGAAGGAACACGTGCTGCCGATCAGCGGCGCGTACGCGATGCGCCCCTGACGTCGAGCCCCGCCGAACGTGCGCCTGGCCGCACGCTCGGCGCCCAGCGTGCGGCTGGCCGCACACTCGTGCACCAAACACCTTGACTGTGAGCTAGCTCACCGTAGAATGACCAGTGGTCATCGACGCGAGGAGGCCACATTGCCGACGGTGACATGGGCACGAGTCGACCCGGCCCGCCGCGCGGCCGTCATCGAAGCCGCGGAAGCCGAGTTCGGGGCGCACGGATTCTCCCGGGGCAGCCTGAACGTCATCGCCCGAAAGGCCGGGGTCGCGAAGGGCAGCCTCTTCCAGTACTTCGCGGACAAGCGCGACCTCTACGCGTTCATCGCCGACATCGGCAGCCAGCGGGTGCGCGCCTACATGGAGGACCGCATCCGCGAGCTCGACCCCAGCCGGCCGTTCTTCGACTTTCTCACCGACTGGCTCGACGCGTGGGTGGCCTACTTTGCCGACCACCCGCATGAACGCGCGCTGCACGCCGCGGCGACTCTGGAAGTTGACACCGAGGCCCGCGTCAGCGTGCAGAACGTCATCCACCGCCACTATCTGGATGTCATGCGCCCGCTCGTGCGCGACGCGCACAAGCGCGGCGACCTGCGTGCGGATTGTGACACCGACGCGCTGCTGTCGTTGCTGCTGTTGATCTTTCCGCACCTCGCGCTGGCTCCGTACATGCGCGGCCTGGACCCGGTCCTCGGGCTCGATGAGCCCACCCCGGAGCAGCCGGCCCTGGCCGTGCGCCGGCTCGTCGCGGTGCTGTCCGCCGCGTTCTCCCCTCAAGCCGTCCAGATCAAGGAGGTCACATGACACGCACGAGTTCAGGTTCCATGGTTCGGGGCGGGCTCAACTGGGACAGCTTGCCGCTCAAGCTGTTTGCGGGCGGCAACGCCAAGTTTTGGAATCCGGCCGATATCGACTTCTCCCGCGATCGCGCGGACTGGGAGGCGCTGACCGACGACGAGCGCCACTACGCCACCCGGCTGTGCGCCGAGTTCATCGCGGGCGAGGAGGCGGTGACTGAGGACATTCAGCCGTTCATGGCCGCCATGCGCGCCGAGGGCCGGTTGGGCGATGAGATGTACCTGACGCAGTTCGCGTTCGAGGAGGCCAAGCACGTGCAGGTGTTCCGGATGTGGCTCGACGCCGTCGGCATCACCGATGACCTGCACGAGTATCTCGAAGACGTCCCCACGTACCGCACGATCTTCTACGAGGAGCTGCCGGCCTGCCTCAACGCCCTGACGACCGACCCCTCACCGGCCGCCCAGGTCCGCGCATCCGTCACCTACAACCACATGGTCGAGGGCATGCTGGCGCTGACCGGCTACTTCGGCTGGCACAAGATCTGCGTGGAACGCGGCATCCTGCCCGGCATGCAGGAGCTGGTCCGGCGCATCGGCGACGACGAACGGCGCCACATGGCGTGGGGCACCTTCACCTGCCGGCGCCACGTCGCCGCCGACGACTCCAATTGGGAGGTCTTCGAAAACCGCATGAACGAGCTGATGCCGCTCGGGCTGCGCCTCATCGAAGAGGGCTTCGCCCTTTACGATCCGATGCCGTTCGGCCTGTCGGTGGACGAGTTCATGCAGTACGCCGCCGACAAGGGGATGCGGCGGTTCGGCACGATCAACAGTGCACGCGGGCGACCGGTCGCCGAGATCGACCTCGACTACTCGCCGGTGCAGCTGGAGGACACCTTCGCCGACGAGGACGAGAAGGCGCTGGCGGGCGCGTCCGCGTAGCGCCTATCCGACCCAGACGGTCTTGGCGTTGCAGAATTCGCGGATCCCGAGGCCGGCGAGTTCGCGGCCGTAGCCGGAGCGCTTGACGCCGCCGAACGGCAGCTCCGGGTACGACACCGTCATGCCGTTGATGAAGACCTGGCCCGCCTCGATGCCGTCGATGAAGCGCTGCTGCTCGGCCTCGTCGTCGGTCCAGGCGTTGGACCCCAGCCCGAAGGTCGTGGCATTGGCGATCTCGATGGCTTCCTCGACGCTTTCGACGCGGTAGATCGAGGCGACCGGGCCGAACACCTCCTCGGTGTAGAGCGCCATGTCCTTGGTGATGTCGGTGACCACCGTCGGCGGGTAGAACCAGCCGGGCCGGTCGAGACGCTCTCCGCCGCAACGGATTACCGCGCCGGCGGCGGCGGCATCCTCGACCTGCTTGGCGACCTCGTCGCGGCCCGACTCGGTGGCCAGCGGCCCCACGTCGGTGTCCGGGTCGGTCGGGTCGCCCACCCGTAGCCCCTGCATGCGCTCGACGAACTTCTCGACGAACGCGTCGTAGATGTCGGCATGCGCGATGAACCGCTTGGCCGCGATGCAGGACTGCCCGTTGTTCTGGACCCGGGCGGTGACCGCGGTCTTGACCGCCTCGTCGAGGTTTGCCGAGGGCATCACGATGAACGGGTCGCTGCCGCCGAGCTCGAGCACCGTGGGTTTGATCTCGTCGCCGGCGATGGCGCCGACGGATTGGCCGGCCGGTTCGCTGCCCGTGAGGGTGGCCGCCGCGACGCGGGGATCGCGCAGGATGGTCTCCACGGCGCTGGAGGGAACCAGCAGCGTCTGGAAGCAGCCGTCCGGGAAGCCGCCGCGGGCGATGACGTCGGCGAGATACAGCGCGCACTGAGGCACGTTCGAGGCGTGCTTGAGGATCCCGACGTTGCCGGCCATCAGCGCCGGCGCAGCGAAGCGAACGGCCTGCCAGAGCGGGAAGTTCCACGGCATGATGGCCAGCACCACCCCGAGTGGCTGGTAGCGGGTGTACGCCTTTTTGGCGCCGACCTTCGACGCGTCGGCCGGCTCGTCGGCCAGCAGCCTCTCGGCGTTCTCGGCGTAGTAGCGAAAACCCTTGGCGCACTTGACCGCCTCGGCCTTCGCCGAGGCCAGCGTCTTGCCCATTTCCAGGGTCATCATCTCGGCGGTCTTGTCCGCCTCGGCCTCCAGTAGGTCGGCGGTGGCGTTGGCCCACTGCGCGCGCTGGGCGAAGGTGGTGGAGTGCCGATAGTCGAGGAACCGCTCGTGGGCGCGCGCTATCGCCGCCTGGACTTCGTCGTCGGTTGCCGGGGTGAAGGTCTGGACTGTCTCGCCGGTGGCCGGGTTGATCGTGGCGATGGGCACGTTGGCATCCTTCATCTGGTGGGTTGGCGGGGGCGTCTGCTACCAGCCTGCCACTTCGACATGAACATCCCCACCCACCGCAGGAGGCATCATGACCGGCAGCGACGTCAGTGACTTCAATCGGCGCAACATCGAGGAGTTTCGCGCCAACCACGGCCGGATCGGCGGCCAGTTCGAAGGCGCCCCGGTCCTGTTGCTGCACAGCGTCGGGGCCCGCAGCGGCGAGGAACGGGTCAGCCCGATGATGTACCTGCCCGACGGTGACCGCTACCTGGTCTTCGCCTCCGCAGCGGGCGCCGACCGCAACCCCGCCTGGTACTGGAACCTGGTGGCCAACCCCAACGCCAGCATCGAGGTCGGCGACGAACACCTCGACGTGCGTGCCGTCGAACTCACCGGCGCCGAGCGCGACGAGAAATACGCCGAACAAGCCAAGCGATACCCCGGATTCGCGGAGTACGAACGCAAGACCACCCGCACGATCCCCGTCCTCGCGCTGATCCCGACGGGGCCACACCGCGACTGAAGCCGCGGTGCCGCCACTACTGTGGCCAAAGGGAGGTGCCGGATGATTAAAGCCGCCGAGCTGATGGTCAAGTGCCTGGAAAACGAGGGCGTTTCCGTGGTCTTCGGGCTACCGGGCGAGGAGAACATCCGCTTCGTGCAGGCGCTGGCCGCCTCGGACATCCGCTACGTGCTCACCCGGCACGAGCAGGCGGCCTCGTTCATGGCGGAGATGTACGGACGGGTCACCGGCCGCGCGGCGGTGGTGTCGTCCACCCTGGGTCCGGGCGCGATCAACATGCAGCTCGGGGTCGCCGACGCCACCACCAACAGCACCCCGATGGTCGCGATCTCCGCGCAGGTGGGCCAGGACCGCCAGTACAAGGAGTCGCACCAGTACGTCGACCTGGTGTCGATGTTCGCCCCGATCACCCGGTGGGCCGCCGGTATCCCGACCACACGCGCCATACCGGAGATGTTCCGCAAGGCGTTCAAGCTCGCCGAGGCCGAACGCCCGGCCGCCGTCTATCTGGCGGTGCCCGAACACATCGACGCCGACGAGACCGACTACGACCTGACCCCGTTGCCGCGCAACGTCGTCCGCGCCGAGGCTCCGGCCTTCCGGCAGGTCGCGCGCGCGGTCGACATCCTGCGCGAGGCCAAGCGACCGGTGGTGTTGGCCGGGCATGGGGCGGCCCGCGGCGACGCGACGGCGGCCCTCGTGCGGTTCTCCGAGGAGTTCGGCATCCCGGTGGCCAACACCTTTCACGGCAAGGGCGTGATGCCCGACGACCATCCCAACAGCATCGGGACGCTGGGGTTCATGCGCCATGACTACGTCAACTTCGGATTCGACAACGCCGACGTGGTCATAGCGGTCGGGTACGAGCTGCAGGAATTCGACCCGGTCAGGATCAACCCGAAGGCCGACAAGAAGATCATCCACATCCATCGATTCCCGGCCGAGGTCGACGCGCACTATTCCGTCGACGTCGGGATCGTCGGCGACATCAGCGCCTCGCTCGACGCGCTGCGGGAGGCGCTCGGCGAACACCGCTTCGACGCCGACCCGGAGATACCCGGCTCCGGCCTGCTCGCCGAGGAATTCGCTCGGGGACAACAGGATTCGCGCTACCCGCTGGCTCCGCAGCGGGTGGTCGCCGACACCCGCGCCGCGCTGGGCCGCAGCGACGTCGTCCTGGTGGACACCGGTGCCACCAAGATGTGGATGGCGCGGCTGTACCCGACGTTCGAATGCAACACGTGTTTGGTCTCAAACGGCTTGTCCACCATGAGTTTTGCGCTGCCCGGCGCGCTGGGTGTCAAGCTGGCGCGACCCGAGTGCAAGGTGCTGGCCGTCGTGGGCGACGGCGCGTTCATGATGAGCTCGCAGGAGATCGAGACCGCCGTTCGGGAACGGATACCGCTGGTGGTGTTGATTTGGGAGGACGGCGGCTACGGCCTCATCGAATGGAAGATGGACCTCGAACTCGGAGAGCATCACTACGTGAGGTTCACCAACCCCGACATCGTCACCTACGCGGAAAGCTTCGGCGCCAAGGGATATCAGATCAAGAGTGCCGACGAACTGTTGCCGACGCTGAGGGCCGCGCTCGACGACGACGGCGTGTCGCTGATCAATTGCCCGGTCGACTACTCGGAGAACCTGCGGTTGACCGACCGGCTCGGCGAGCTGGACGAGACGCTGTGATCTAGCGCCATGGGCCGGACGTAGCCACCGATCAGCGCGCGATGCCACCATGCCCGGTCGTGGCGCAGCTCGGCCCACGTCGTGAAGCGGTACTGGTAGAGCTGCGCGCGCACATACGTGGGTGCTGACTCGGGGAAAGGGTTGCGCCGCAACAAACGCAGCGTCGGTCGATCGTTGCGCAGCAGCCGCTGCAGCAGGGGCGTCAGCCACTGGTGGGCGTAGCCGGGTGAGATGGCGGCGAACCACATCAGCCAGTCCAACCGCAGGTGATACGGCGCCCACTGCCCGGGCAGCCGTCGTACAGAACCGGGCTTGCCCTTGAATTCGTATTCCTTCCAGACGGTGTTCGGGGTAAGCCGCTCATCTTGGGTTCCTTCGATCACCACCTCGCGGCGCACGCGACCGATGCTGCCGAAGGCGCCGTAGGTGTTCACCAAATGAAATGGGTTGAACGACATGTTCATTCGCTGATGCGACGACAGCATGTTGCGCACTGGCCAATACGTCATGAACAGCACCGCCGCGGTGAAGGCGACCACCAGGGCGGCGAACCACTGCGGCGTCGCCGACAGCGCCGGGCGCGCGGGCATCGGAAGCACCGCCGCCACCGACGAATCGTCGACGGCGCTGAAAGCCAGGATGATCGTCACCCAGTTCAGCCACGCGAAGTTGCCCGATGCCACCAGCCACAGCTGGGTGACGACCACGATCGCCGCGGCGACGCTGGCCACCGGCTGCGGCGCGAACAACCCGAACGGCACCACGAGCTGGGCGAAATGGTTGCCCGCCACCTCGATCCGATGCAGCGGCCTGGGCAGGTGATGGAAGAACCAGCTCAACGGTCCCGGCATCGGCTGGGTTTCGTGGTGGTAGTACAGGCAGGTCAGATCGCGCCAGCACGGATCGCCGCGCATCTTGATCAGCCCGGCGCCGAACTCCACCCGGAACAGCAGCAAGCGCGCCATCCACAACGTCAGGATCGGCGGCGCGACGCGGTCGTTGCCGAGAAAGATCGCCAGGAAGCCGGTCTCCAGCAGCAGCGATTCCCAGCCGAACGAGTACCACGTCTGCCCGACATTGACGATGGAAAGGTAGAGCACCCACAGCGTCAGCCACATCAGCATCACCGCCCAGAGCGGCACCAGGTTGGCCGCGCCGGCAAGAATGGCCGCCGACAGCGCCGCACCGAACCACGAGACACCCGCGAACCACCGGTCGGAGTAGCGCAGATGGAAGATGCTCGGAGTCCGCCAGAACGTCTGCCCGGCCAAAAACCGGGGCACCGGCAGGATTCCGTGCTCGCCGATGAGGGCGCGGAACTGCAGGGCCGCCGCGAGGAACGCGATCAGATACAACGCCGCGGCGCCGCGCTCGAGCACCAGCCTGCCCAGCCAGTATTCGGGCGCGGAGATCCATCCCATGGCCGTAACTCCTCGGACGGTGGCGATTGCACCAACCCGCATATCCAGTCAACCAGCAGGTAAACCGGTAGCCAACTCCTTCGTCGTCATTCGTCGTGGCGCGAGGGCGTCCGATCGGGCAGGGCCACCACCGAGGCCGCAAGCACGCCAAGCGAAATCAGCGCCAGCAGTTGCACATTCGCGGAATGACCGGCGTAGCCGCCGACCGACCGCCAGGGGTACCGGGACAGCTGGGCCCCGGCCAGGATCAGCCCGCCGGCGCTGAGCGCGACGGTCGCACCGTCGCGCCAGCGCGGCCGCTCACGCAGCGCATACCGCAGACCCAGGGCCGCCGCGGCGACGACCAGCCCGGCGGGCCCGGCGATCACCGTCCCCACGGCCAGCACCGCGACCCCCGCCCAGGGGCCGGGCCGCCACGGCATCGCGGGCGGGTCGTCGTCGCCCCCCCGCCGCGTGCGCCACAACGCGAGCGCGGCCAGCAGCGGCAGCAGCGCCAGCCCCACCGCCAGCCCGGCCCGGTACAGCGAGTTGGTGGCGAAGGTCAGCGTGATGGTGCCGGGGTCACCCGCCGGCACCACCCAGCCTTGCTGCCACCCGTTGACGGCGACGGGCGTCAGCCGGGTCCCGGTGCCGGTGCGCGCCACCCAGCCGGGGTTGATGCTCTCGGGAATGACCAGCACCCGTGCGGTGGCCGACGCGGGAGCCCGCACCTCGCGCCGGTCGGGACCCCACGCCCCGGTCTGGGCGGGAACCGGGTAGGCGCTGGGCATTTCGGCGGCCGCCGGGGTCATCAGCTGGGCCCCGTCCACCACGAATTGGTCCCCGGGGCTGATCAACAGCTCCTGTTGGCCCGCGGGCAGCGCGATCGGATCGCGTTCGCAGGGCATCGCCTCGACCGGCTCGCCGTCCAGCACGGCGCCGGCGGTGGTGCGGATCGAGGTGTGTACGAACCGCCCCGCGACGGCGATGACCGGGCCGTGGTCACAGCCGACGGTGATCTCGCGCGATCGGTTGCGGGCGGCGTCGGCGGGCGCGATCGGGTTGCCGTCGGTGCCGAGCACCGCCACCTCGGCCAGGCCCGGCGGCTTGAGCTGATCGAAGCCCAGGGCGTTGCGGTCGATGACGTCTTCCCAGTCCAGCAGGCTGATGGTGACGGTGTCGGTCAGGCGCGGTTTCAGCGACAGGGACTGCGGCTCACCCGGCTTGAGCGCCCGGACCTGCGGGCCGTCGCCCAGGTTGACGGCCAGCATCGTCGGGTGCGCCGGCAGCGCCGACCGGCTGGGGGCCACGCGCAACCCCGCCACCTCGGTGGGATGCGGCAGTGTGACGGTCAGCGTCGGCGGCGACTTGTGTTGCACCACCCGCTGCGGCGCCGTCCACGCGGTGGCCGGGTCGCCGTCGGTGGCGGCAAACGCCGAGCCGAGGATGTCCACCGCGTCCGAATCACCTTGGGCCCGAGTGGTATTCGGCTCGGCGACCAGATCGGCCAGCTTGGGACCCTGCCGCTGCCGCACCCACACCGTCGGCGTCACCGACACCGGGGCGGCGACGGTCAGGGTGCGGCTGAAATTGACCGGCTCCTCCGGCGTCAGCGCCATCGACGCCGCGCAGCGCACGCCGTCGGGCGCCTGGGCGCAGCCCGGCCTGCCGAGCAGTTCCGATCCCAGGTCCCAGCCCGCGATCGCCGAACCCGGCGGCGGGCCGGGCACGCGGACGGTGTGCCGCAGGCTGACCTGATGGGCGAATCCCGAAGCGTCGTATTGGGTGATCGACAGGTCGGTGATGCCGAACTGCACGCCGGGGGACCCGTCGTCGGTGCCGGCGGCGGTGACCCGCACCCACGGGGTTTCGCCGTAGGGCAGCGCCGCCGCGAGCGGCTTGCCGGGTTCGTCGAACCGCAGCGTGGTGCTGCCGTTGGCGGTCTCGACCAGGATGCGGCGGACCTGGGCGCCGACGGCCGTCGCGCTCGGCGTGATGGTGATGGCGCCGTTGGCCACCGGGTGATCGAAGTCCACCTGCAGCCACTGCCCCACGGCCGACTGCAGCGCGTTGGACACCCACGCGGTCCCGGAGTCGCCGTCGATCGCGGCGGCGGGGGAGGTTGCCGGCGCGACGTCGGGCATCGCGGTGGAGTCCGACGACGAACTCGACACGGTGATGCGGCCGCCGGTCCAGGCCCCGAACACCGGGTCGGCGCCGGGCACGGGGTAATCGGGCACCCGGTTGAAGGTGTGCCGCGCGTCGCCGGGTGCCCGGATCGCCGACGAATGCTGGTCGACGCGGCCGTAGTCGGTCTCGCGGGCCACCGGGGTATCGGTGATGGTGACCAGGGGCGCCGCCAGCCCGGCTCCCCGGGCGTCCTTCAAATCAGGTGTCATCAGCACCGGACCCACCGGCGGCCGGCCCAGCAGCCGTCGGCGCTCGTCGAGGCGCAGCAGCGCTTCGGGGCCGCCGTCGACCCGGGCCAGCCGATCCGCGTCGGCGAAGTAGGGCGCGCCGGGAGTGCCGGCGCCCGCGACGCGGTAGATCTCCACGGCCGGGTACCGCGGCCGCAGCCCGCTGTCGGCGACGAACCCGGCGAGCGTGCCGGGCCCCACCGGCTCGCCGAACTGTGCCACCTTCCGCAGCCCCGGCGAGCCTTCGACGGCGCGGTGCACCAGGATGGGGCGCGCCGAGCGCGATGTCTCGGGATCCAGGTCGTTGCGCAGCACCACATACGAAATACCTTGGCGGGCAAGGGTATCGGCCAGGCCCGCCGAGGGGCGTCCGGCGGCGAACAGGCGTTGCACCGAATCGAGCGCCCGGATGGTCTGTGGCGGTGTCAACGGGATGGAGTCGCGCACCCCCCACGGGCTGCTGCCGAGCACCTGCAGCGGCTCGTCGTGGCTGGTGCCCCACACCTGGGTGGCGAACGGCGCCCCCGGGGCGACCAGCACCCGCCCCGGGGCCGGCGAACCCGAATTGTGTTCGCTGAGCCAGTCGGCGGCCTCCTGCCAGTACCGGGGTATCGCGCTGAAGGTGCCCGGCGGGGCGAGCCGGCCCGTCCATGCCAGCGAGGTGCTGACCGCCAGGGCGGTCAGGATCACCACCGTCGCGGCGACCCGCTTGTCGCGTTCGGGGTGGGCGAACGCCCGCAGCCACACGGGCAACGGCGCGCTGCCGGGCAGCGGTATCCGCCCCAGCAACTGTGCGATGCCCAGCGCGATGGGGATCCGGATCACCACGTCCAGCTTGTGCACGTTGCGCAGGGGCGCGCCGGCGGCGTCCAAGAATGCCTGCACCTGGTGGGCCAGCGGTGAGCCCAGCCCGCCGCTGTAGCCGACGGCCATCAGCGCCACGCCGACCAACAGCATGGTGACCAGCCGTCCCCGCGCCGGCATCGCCGGGCTGGCCAGCCCGGCCAGCCCCGCCGCGGCGACGAGGCAGGTGCCCAGGATGGCCGCCGACCCGGTCACCAGCGGCGCGCCCGCGGTGGCGGTCGGCGCCACGAACGGGGTCCAGCTCTCGGTGCCGCGCAGCATCTCCACCAGGGACGACCATTGCGTGGTCACGCCGGACGATTCGATGAAGTCCAGGAACGGGGGGCTGACGCTGCGCAGCAGCCCCAGCGCCACCACCCACCACAGCATCGCCAGGGACAAGGCCAGCAACCACCATGCCGTGTAGCGCCACCACAATCGGTTCGGCCGGTGACAGGCCCACCAGATCACCGCGGGCAGGCACCCGGCCAGCGTCGCGATCGCGTTGACCGCTCCCATCAACGCGACGGCCAGGCCCGCCTGGGCGGCCAGCGCCCGAACCGAGCGGCCGGACGACCCCCGCAGCGCCAAGATGGTGGGCAGCAACACCCACGGCGCCAGCATCATCGGCAGGGTTTCCGACGAGATCGACCCGAGGGTGGTCAGGACGCGCGGGGACAGGGCGAACGCCGCCGCACCGATCAGCCGTGCCGTCGGGCTGCCGATGCCCAGCGTCTCGGCGACCCGCAGCAGCCCCCAGAAGCCGACCGTCAGCAGCAGCGCCCACCACAGCCGTTGGGTCGCCCATCCGGGCAACCCCAGGAAGTGGCCGACCAAAAAGAACGTGCCGTGCGGAAACAGGTAGCCGTAGGCCTGGTTCTGCGCCTGGCCGAAGGGCAGGTCGCTGTTCCACAAGTTGGTCGCCCGGGCCAGAAAGCGCAGCGGGTTGGCGGTGAGGTCGAGTTTGGTGTCGGGGGACACCTGCCCCGGGGATTGGGCGAAGGTCAGCGCCAGCGCGATCGCGGAGACTAACGCCAACCACCGGCGCGACAGCGGCGCCGCCGACGAGCCCGGCGCCGTTTCCGGGGGCTCCGCGTGTGCCGAACCCGCCGCCGCAGAGTCCGATGGCGGCGACCCGCTGCGCCCGGCTTCGCCGCGCTTGCGATCGCCGCTAGCTACGGTTGCCGTACTCGACCCGGTTGAGCACTGACGATTGCGGATCGCCCCCGGGGAGTGGCGGCTTCGTGTCCTGTTGCACCATCAGCGTGATCCCGAAGATCGCGGCCGCGCCCAGCAGCAGTCCGACCACGACGCTCGCGGCGGCGGGCGCAATGATCCGGTTCATCGATGGCTCCTTGACTTCGCGGTCGGGACGGTGGGCAACCCAAACGTCAACCTAGCAGAAGCGCGGCCGCGGCCCCGGTGCCCGAGTCGTCCTCACGGCCACGGTATGCAATGCCCGTGCAAGCACCGGTCGCCGTAGTTCACCAGGTGCGGTGCGGACGGAGGTGGTGGGCCTTGCACGGGCGCCGCGCTGTGGTCGTGCACGGCGAGGGTGACGCCAACGGTCGCCGCGGCGCCGATCGAGAGGCCCGCCGCGATGCTGGCCGCGACGGCCAGTGTGAACCCGGTCATCGCTGGCTCCTCCCTGCCAGTCAACTGGGGTACCGGCCCCGTCGAAGGGCAACGTACCGCTGATGCCCCCTGACGTCGGAGATGAAACGCCGTTCGTGACAACATGTCCCGATGGCTTTTCCGCGCATCCTGGCCGTGCTGGCCGCCATGACGGTACTGGCGGCCTGCGGCCACGGCCCCGCAGGGCACCCCTCGTCGACGGTCAGCAAGCCGGTGGCCGCTCCCGCGCCACCGGTGTGCGGCGACCCGACGACCGCGCTGTCGACCCGCGACAAGCTGGCACAGCTGCTGATGGTGGGCGTGCGGAACGCCGACGAGGCCCGGACCGTCGTCAACAACTCCCACGTCGGCGGCATCATCATCGGCGGCTGGACGGACCTGTCGATTTTCCAGGGCGGGCTGGCCGAGGTCGCCCGCAGCGCGGGGCCCCTCCCGCTTGCGGTGGGTGTCGACGAAGAAGGTGGCCGGGTCTCGCGGTTGAAGTCGCTGATCGGGGTGGCCCCCTCGGCCCGGCAGCTGGCGCAGACCATGACGGTGCAGCAAGTCCACGACCTGGAGTTGGACCGTGGCAAAAAGATGCGCGAGCTGGGCATCACCGTCGACTTCGCCCCGGTGGTCGACGTCACTGACGCCCCGGACGGCGTCATCGGTGACCGCTCGTTCAGCGCCGATCCCGGCACGGTCACCGCGTACGCCGGGGCCTACGCGCAGGGTCTGCGGGACGCCGGACTGCTGCCGGTGCTCAAGCATTTCCCCGGCCACGGGCACGGCTCGGGTGACTCACACAAGGGCGGCGTCGTCACGCCGCCGCTCAGCGACCTGGAGGCCAACGACCTGGTGCCCTACCGGACGCTGGTGAGTCAGCTCCCGGTCGCAGTCATGATCGGTCACCTGCAGGTTCCCGGGCTGACCGGCGACGACCCGGCGAGCCTGAGCCGGGCCGCGGTGCAGCTGCTGCGCACCGGCACCGGATACGGCGCGCCGCCCTTCAATGGGCCGGTGTTCAGCGACGACCTGTCCAGCATGGCCGCGATCTCCGATCGGTACGGCGTCTCCGACGCGGTGCTGCGCACCCTGCAGGCGGGCACCGACGTCGCGCTGTGGGTGAGCATCGAAGAGGTGCCCGCAGTCCTGGACCGGCTCGAGAAGGCAGTGGCCGCAGGCGAATTGACGATGCCGGCCGTGGACGAGTCGCTCCAGCGGGTGGCGACGATGAAGGGCCCCAATAAGGCGTGCGGCCACTAGCGCGCCACGGCATCGTTACTCTGGAGTCAGAGGGCTAGAGAGGCTTAGCGATGGCAGGTGGGACCAAGCGGCTACCGCGTGCCGTCCGCGAACAGCAGATGCTCGACGCCGCCGTGCAGATGTTCTCGGTCAACGGCTACCACGAGACTTCAATGGACGCCATCGCCGCCGAGGCGGAGATCTCCAAGCCGATGCTGTACCTGTATTACGGCTCCAAGGAGGACTTGTTCGGCGCGTGCCTGGACCGCGAGCTGAGCCGGTTCATCGACGCGGTGCGCGCCGACATCGACTTCACGCAAAACCCAAGGGACATGCTGCGCAACACGATCGGGGCGTTCCTGCGCTACATCGACGCCAATCGGGCGTCGTGGATCGTGATGTACACCCAGGCCATCAGCTCGCAGGCGTTCGCGCATACCGTGCGCGAGGGACGCGAGCAGATCATCGAGCTGGTGGCCGGGCTGGTGCAGGCCGGCAGTCGCGCCCCACGACCGGACACCGACTACCAGATGATGGCGGTGGCGCTGGTGGGCGCGGGCGAAGCGATGGCCAACCGGCTGTCCACCGGCGACATCGACGTCGACGAGGCGGCCCAGCTGATGATCGACCTGTTCTGGCACGGCCTGCGCGGCGGGCCCGAGGGCCGCGAAGCCGCCGCCGAGGCGGGCGGCTCAAACGCCGCGGCCGGCTAGACATACATTCGTGCGGTGGCCGAACCCCTGCGCCGCCGCAACCTCGAGTTCTTTTGCGCGGTGGTCATCGTCGGCCTGCTCGCCGGGTTCGCCGGACTCGCGACGACGGAGGTGCTGCGCTTCGTCGAGCACGTCACCTACCACTACAGCTTCGGCACGCTGCTGGCCGGCATCACGGGCAGCAGCCCCGTCCGCCGCGCGGTGGGGCCGATGGTCGGCGGCGTGCTGGCGGCCGTCGGCTGGTGGATCCTGCGGCGCCGAAGCGACGTGCCACCGCTGGCGGAAACCATTGCGGGCGGTGGCCGGATTCCGCGCCTGTCGTGGAGCGTCGATGCCATGCTGCAGGTGCTGCTCGTCGGCTCCGGGGCATCCCTCGGCCGGGAGGGAGCACCACGCCAATTTGCCGCTGCCTTAGGCGATTTGGGCACCGAGTGGCTGAGGCGGCTGTCGGCGCGCGACCGCGAGATCCTGCTGGCGTGCGCCGCCGGCGCGGGGCTGGGTGCGGTCTACGCCGTCCCGCTGGCCGGCGCGCTGTTCTCGGCGCGGATCATGCTCAACACCTGGCATCCGCGAGCGGTGGGCGCGGCGCTGCTGTCGTCCAGCCTCGCGGTCGCGATCGGCTCGGCCCTCACCGGCGATCAACCCGACCTCAAGTGGCCCGTCGGCGAGTCGACGTATCTCGTGACCGCGCACGGGCTGGCGTTGGCGCCGCTGGCCATGGTGGTTGGGCTGGCGTTCAACCGGCTCATGGCCGCCGCGCGCCCGGCCCGCCTGATGCGGACCTGGGTGCTGATCCCCGCCCTCGCCGTCGCGGGCCTGGCGACGGGCATCTGCTCGCACTGGTGGCCCGAGCTGCCCGGCAACGGCCGCAGCATCCTGACGGTCAGCCTGGCCAGCGGGATGACGCTGTCGGCGGCCGCCGTCATCCTGGTCCTGAAGCCGCTGCTGACCGCGCTGTACCTGCGCGCCGGCGGCGCCGGCGGAATGCTCACTCCGTCGCTGGCGACCGGCGCGGCGGCGGGGGCGGTCCTGGTGCTGACGGTCAATTGGCTGGCCGGGACGCACCTGCATGTGCCGGCGGTGTCGCTGAGCGGCGCCGCGGGCGTGCTCGCGGTTACCCAGGGCTCACCGATCTGGGCCGCGATCTTCGTCTGGGAACTCGCGCGGCCCCCGCTCTGGCTGTTCCTCGTTTTCCTGCTGACCGCCTGCGGCGCGCACGGCCTGAAAGTGCTTGTGTTAGGCCGCGGTTCGACGCACCCGGGCTAGAGCGCGCGGACCGTCCCGGTCAGGTGCGGGTAGCCCTTGGCGATGTTGCGCAGCGAAAGATCCCAGCCGCCGTCGTCGCCCCTGTCGATGTAGAGTCCCGCGGTGGCGGGCAGCAGCACCGGCTTGCCGAACCGTACGGAGTACGTGACGGCGTCGGGAAGCATGCCTTCGATGTTGGCCAAGACCGCTGCGGCAGTGAACATCCCGTGCGCGATGACCGTCGGAAATCCGAACAGCTTGGCGGCGATCGGATTGGTGTGGATCGGATTGTGATCCCCGCCGACGACGGCGTAGCGCCGGATCTGGCCCGGGGTAATCCGCAGCACCGTGCTCGGCGGGGGCAGCTTGGGCTGCTTCTGCGGCGGCGGCTTGGGCTCGTCGGACAGGCTGGTGCGCTGCTGGTGCAGGAAGGTCGTCACCTGGTGCCACGCGGTCTCGTTGCCGACGCTTACGTCGGTCACCAGGTCGACCAGCAGGCCCTTGCGGTGCTCGCGGAGGTTCTCGGCGTGCACGCGCACGCCCACCGTATCGGTGACCGCGATCGGCCGGTACTGCGTGATCTGGTTCTCGGTGTGCACCGATCCCATTGCGGCGAAAGGGAAGTCGAACCCGGTCACCAGCGACATCATGGCGGGAAAGGTCAGCGCGAACGGATAGGTCAGCGGCACGTTGTTGCCGTAGCGCAGGCCGGCGAGCGACGCATACTCGGCCACGTTGGTCTGGTCGATCGGCAGTTCCTCGACGGTCACCGTCCGGCTGGGCAACTGGTCGGAGCGGGGCACCAACGGTAGCGCCCCGGCGGCGGCGCGCAGCAGGTTCTTCAGGCCGCTTGGCTGATTCATCGCGTTCCCCTCGAACCTATGCGCCCAGCATCGCCTGGCCACAGACCCGAATCACGTTGCCGGTCACCGCGTTTGACGCCGGGCTGGCGAAGTAGGCGATGGTCTCGGCGACGTCGACGGGCTGGCCGCCCTGCAGCAGCGAGTTCATCCGGCGGCCCACCTCGCGGGTGGCCAGCGGGATGGCGGCCGTCATCTGGGTTTCGATGAATCCGGGTGCGACGGCGTTGATCGTGATGCCCTTGTCGTAGAGTCCCGGAGCCAGCGCCTGGGTGAGCCCGATCATGCCGGCCTTCGTGGTGGCATAGTTCGTCTGACCGCGGTTCCCCGCGATGCCGGCCATCGACGACAGGCCGATCACCCGCCCGCCTTCGCCGATGCTGCCGTTGCCGATCAGTCCTTCGGTAAGCCGTTGCGGGGCGAGAAGATTGACGGCCAGGACGGCGTCCCAGCGGGCATCGTCCATGTTGGCCAACAGCTTGTCGCGGGTGATCCCGGCGTTGTTGACCAAGATGTCGGCGTGCCCGGCGTAGTGGTCGCGCAGGTGCTCGGTGATCTTGTCGACCGCGTCGTCGGCGGTGACATCGAGCCACAGCGCGGTGCCCCCGACCCGGCTGGCGGTTTCGGCGAGGGCCTCCGCGGCGGACTCCACGTCGATCGCGACCACACGGGCGCCGTCGCGGGCGAACACCTCGGCAATGCAGGCGCCGATGCCCCGCGCCGCGCCGGTCACGATGGCGACCTTGCCGTCCAGCGGCCGGTCCCAGTCGGCAGGTGGGGTGGAGTCGGCCGCGCCGACGTAGAAGACCTGCCCGTCGACGTAGGCCGACTTGGCCGACAGCAGGAACCGCAGCGTGGATTCCAGGCCCGTCGCGGCCGGCTTCGCGTCCGGCGACAGGTACACCAGCGCGACCGTCGTTCCGTTGCGGACCTCCTTGCCCAGCGAGCGGGTGAAGCCCTCCAGGGCGCGCTGCGCGATCCGCTCGTCGGTGCTTGCCGCCAGGTCGGGTGTGGTGCCGACAACCACGACGCGCGCGCAGTGACCCAGGTTGCGCAGCAGAGGGGTGAAGAAGTCGTGCAGCGCCTTGAGTCCGGCCGGCGTAGTGATTCCGGTGGCGTCGAAAACCAGCCCGCCGAACTGGTCGGCCCAGCGGCCGCCCAGGTTGTTGCCAACCAGGTCGTAGTCGCGTTCCAGCGCCGCCCGCAGCGGCTCGACCACTCTGCCCGCACCCCCGATCAGCAGGGATCCGGTCAGCGGCGGATCACCGGCGGCGTACCGGCGCAGGGGCTCGGGTTGCGGCACGCCGAGTTGCTTCGCCACAAACGATCCGGGTCCGGAATTGACGATCTGCGAGAACAGATCGGACGAACGATTGGGAGCCACTGAGCTGCCTTCCGCTTTCTTTTTAGGTCGACCAGTGCCGTCTAGGCCAACGGTATCGAGGACGAACTTACTGCAGAGTAAGGAGGGTAAGAACAGTGGGTAGGATGGCCCTAAATGGCCGACCCCAAACTGATAACCGGAGATAAACGTGGCCTCTGCAAGCTCTGAATCCAACCCCGCCAGGCGGAAAGTCGCCGTGCTGGGCGGCAATCGCATCCCGTTCGCGCGATCGGACGGCGCCTACGCCGAGGCGTCCAACCAGGACATGTTCACCGCCGCCCTGGGCGGGCTGGTGAACCGGTTCGGGCTGGGCGGCCAGCGGCTGGGCGTGGTGGTCGGCGGCGCGGTGCTCAAGCACAGCCGCGACTTCAACCTGACCCGCGAATGCGTGCTTGGTTCGGAGCTGTCGTCGTACACCCCCGCGTTCGATGTGCAGCAGGCTTGCGGTACCGGCCTGCAGGCGGCGATCGCCGCCGCCGACGGCATCGCGGCGGGCCGATACGACGTCGCCGCCGCCGGCGGCGTGGACACCACCTCCGACCCGCCGATCGGCCTGGGCGACAACCTGCGTCGCACCCTGCTGAAGTTGCGCCGGTCCAAGTCCAACGTCCAGCGGCTGAAGCTGGTGGGCACGCTGCCGGCCACCCTCGGCATCGAAATTCCCGCCAACAGCGAGCCGCGCACCGGGCTGTCGATGGGCGAGCACGCCGCCATCACCGCCAAGCAAATGGGGATCAAGCGCGTCGACCAGGACGAGCTCGCGGTTGCCAGCCATCGCAAAATGGCCGACGCCTACGACCGCGGTTTCTTCGACGACCTCGTCACACCGTTCCTGGGGTTGTACCGCGACGACAACTTGCGGCCCGAGGCCAACGTCGAGAAGCTGGCCACGCTGCGGCCGGTTTTCGGCGTCAAGGCCGGAGACGCGACGATGACGGCGGGCAATTCGACCCCGCTGACCGACGGCGCCTCGGTGGCCCTGCTGGCCAGCGAACAATGGGCCGAGGAACATTCGCTGGCCCCGCTGGCCTACCTGGTGGACGCCGAGACCGCCGCCGTCGACTACGTCAACGGGCGCGACGGCCTGCTGATGGCACCGACGTATGCGGTGCCGCGGCTGCTGGCGAGAAACGGTCTCAGCCTGCAGGACTTCGACTTCTACGAAATCCATGAGGCGTTCGCCTCGGTGGTGCTGACGCATCTGGCCGCGTGGGAGTCCGAGGAGTACTGCAAGGAGCGGCTGGGCCTGGACGCCGCGCTGGGGTCAATCGATCGCTCCAAGCTCAATGTCAACGGCTCGTCGCTGGCCGCGGGCCACCCGTTCGCGGCGACCGGGGGGCGGATTCTCGCCCAGGCGGCCAAGCAGCTCGCCGAGAAGAAGGCGGACGGCGGCGGGCCGGCGCGGGCGCTGATTTCGATCTGTGCGGCCGGCGGCCAGGGCGTGGCCGCGATTCTGGAGGCTTGACCGCGCTAAACCGGCGCCGGGCCCCAGCGCGCCTGCCAGGGCAAATGATTTTCGTCACAGTCGGTTAGTAACGCAATCGCCTGGGTATCCGATGTGCCGGATAACCCCGTGTTGTGGTCTGACCCCCCGACCCCGACGGCAACACGGGGTATCCCATAGGCGACCGCCGGTCAGAGACGTACGACGGGCGTACGAGAAGGGCCGCCGCTGGAGTGAGGGGATCCAGCGGCGGCCTTTTTCGTGCGCCCGGGCGACCCCGGACACCCGCAAACACAGGATCCCCCGCTTCGCTGTGGAAACGGGGGACCCTGTTTGAAGCGACCTAGAAGGCGGCCTCGTCGAGCTCCATGATGTCGTTGTCCAGCGTCTCGATCACCTCGCGGGTGCTGGCCAACAGCGGCAGGAAGTTCTTCGCGAAGAACGCGGCCACCGCGATCTTGCCCTCGTAGAAGGACCGGTCCGCACCGCTGGCGCCGGCGTCGAGCGCGGCCAGGGCCACCGCGGCGTGCCGCTGCAGCAACCAGCCGATGATCAGGTCACCGACGCTCATCAGGAACCGCACCGAGCCCAGGCCCACCTTGTAGAGGCTGGTGACGTCCTCCTGCGCGGCCATCAGGTAGCCGGTGAGGCTGGCCGCCATCGCCTGGACGTCGGCCAGGGCCTTGCCCAGCAGCTCGCGCTCGGTCTTCAGCCGCCCGTTGCCGGACTCGCTGTCGACGAACTTCTGGATCTCGGCCGACACGTGGGCCAGCGCCACACCCTTGTCGCGGACGATCTTGCGGAAGAAGAAGTCCTGCGCCTGGATGGCGGTGGTGCCCTCGTAGAGGGAGTCGATCTTGGCGTCGCGGATGTACTGCTCGATCGGGTAGTCCTGCAGGAAGCCGGACCCACCGAACGTCTGCAGGCTCTCGGTCAGCTTCGCGTAGGCCTGCTCGGAGCCCACACCCTTGACCACCGGCAGCATCAGATCGTTGATCTTGACGGCCAACTCGGCGTCCACGCCGTGCAGCGCCTCGGCGACCGCCGCGTCCTGGAACGTCGCGGTGTAGAGGTACAGCGCACGCAGACCCTCGGCGTAAGCCTTCTGGGTCATCAGCGACCGGCGCACGTCGGGGTGATGCGTGATGGTCACGCGCGGCGCGGTCTTGTCGGTCATCTGGGTCAGATCGGCGCCCTGCACGCGCGACTTGGCGTACTCCAGCGCGTTGAGGTAACCGGTCGACAGGGTGGCGATCGCCTTGGTGCCGACCATCATCCGGGCCTGCTCGATGACCTCGAACATCTGCGCGATGCCGTTGTGCACCTCGCCGACCAGCCAGCCCTTGGCGGGCACGTCGTGCTGGCCCAGCGACAGTTCACAGGTCGCGGAAACCTTCAGACCCATCTTGTGCTCGACATTGGTGACGAAGACGCCGTTACGCTCGCCGATCTCACCGGTCTCGAAGTCGAACAGGAACTTGGGCACGAAGAACAGCGACAGGCCCTTGGTGCCGGGGCCGGCGCCCTCGGGGCGGGCCAGCACCAGGTGGAAGATGTTCTCGAACAGGTCGCCGGAGTCACCTGAGGTGATGAAGCGCTTGACGCCCTCGATGTGCCAGGAGCCATCGTCCTGCTGGATGGCCTTGGTCCGTCCAGCGCCCACGTCCGAGCCGGCGTCCGGCTCGGTGAGCACCATGGTCGATCCCCAGCCACGCTCGGCGGCGATCACGGCCCACTTCTTCTGCTCCTCGGTGCCGAGGTGGTAGAGGATCTGCGCGAAACCCGCGCCGCCGGCGTACATCCAGACCGCCGGGTTGGCGCCCAACAGGTGCTCGTGCAGCGCCCACAGCAGCGGCTTAGGCAGCGGGGTGCCGCCAAGGGCCTCGTCGAGGCCGACCTTGTCCCAACCGGCTTCCAGAACGGCATGGACCGACTTCTTGAAGGATTCCGGCAGCGTCACGGAGTGCGTCGCGGGGTCGAAAACGGGCGGGTTGCGGTCGCCCTCGACGAAGGATTCCGCGATGGGCCCCTCGGCCAGCCGGCTGATCTCGTTGAGCATTTCCTGGGCGGTTTCGGCGTCGATGTCGCCGTACTCGCCTTGGCCTAATGCCTGGTCAACGCCCAACACTTCGAACAGGTTGAATACCTGGTCACGGACGTTGCTCTTGTAGTGGCTCACTACTCTCCTCCTCGTTGAGAATTGCCACGTTGTGGTTGGGTACTTGGGCTTAAGTTACCCACCAGTAACACAGCCAAACTATAGCGGTCGGGCGGCCCGATGCAAGCGAGTGTGAGCTAGATTTCACCATCTAATTAACCAACTGGTTGGGCAGCGTTGTGGTGCCCCTTCTACCTGCGGTTATGGTGGACGGATGACTGGTGTGGGGCGCGCCACGGCGGTGCCCGTGGTGGACCTGCGACACACTTCCGGCCAACTTCGCAGCAGCCTGCGCGAGGCCGCCCACGAGGTGGGGTTCTTCTATCTGCTCGGCCACGGCGTGCCGCAGGCGCTGGCACGCCGCGTGCTCGACGCCGCCCGCAAGCTGTTCGCGCTGCCGCAGGCCGACAAAGACGCCGTGGCGATGGTCCGCAGCCCGCATTTCCGCGGCTACACCCGGCTGGGCGGCGAGCTGACCCGCGGCGAGGTGGACTGGCGCGAGCAGATCGACATCGGGCCTGAACGCCCGTCGATCGGGGGACCGGGCAAGCCGGACTACCTATGGTTGCAGGGCCCGAACCAGTGGCCCGCCGGGCTGCCCGAGTTGCCCGGAATCGTCGACGAGTGGGACGCCGCACTCTCCTCGGTCGCGCGCACGCTGCTCCGGCACTGGGCCGCCTCGCTGGGCAGCCCGCCGGATGCGTTCGAGGCGGCCTTCGCCGAAACGCCGGCCACGCTGATCAAGATCATCCGCTACCCGGCCCGCGCGTCCAGCCCGCAGGGCGTGGGTGCGCACCGAGACGCCGGGGTGCTGACGCTGCTGCTGGCCGAGCCGGGCAGCGCGGGCTTGCAGGTGCGGCGCGCCCGGGGACGCGACGACGGCTGGATCGACGTGCCACCACTCGAGGGGGCGTTCATCGTCAACATCGGCGAGCTGCTCGAGGTCGCCACCGGGGGCTACCTGCGCGCCACCGAGCACCGGGTCAGTCTGCGCGGGGCGGCGGCCGAGCGGATCTCGGTGCCGTTCTTCTTCAATCCGCGACTCGACGCGCAGATACCGGTGCTGTCGCTACCCGCCGACCTCGCGGCGCGCACCGACGCGCACTGGTCCCCAAGCGCGGACCCGTCGGATCCGATCTTCGCTGTTTACGGCCGCAACGCGTGGAAGAGCAGACTGCGGGCGCACCCGGATGTGGCTGACGCGCACGGATACTCGTCCAGTAGGGTCGGATAGGAGAAATCCGTCGTCGGCTCGAGGGGCGAATCAACTCCGGTGAACTCAACGAAGAAGCTGACCCCGTCCTCACTCCGTGAGGCCTTCGGACATTTTCCGTCCGGTGTGGTGGCGATTGCCGCCGAGATCAACGGAACCCGGGAAGGGCTGGCGGCCAGCACCTTTGTTCCCGTCTCGCTGGACCCGCCGCTGGTGTCGTTCTGTGTGCAGAACACGTCGACGACGTGGCCCAAGCTCAAGGACCTGCCGATGCTGGGCATCAGCGTGCTCGGTGAGGCCCATGACGAAGCCGCGCGCGCCCTGGCCGCCAAGACCGGCGACAGGTTCGCGGGACTGGAGACGGTGTCCACCACCACCGGCGCGGTCTTCATCAAGGGCACCGGGCTGTGGCTGGAGAGCGCGATCGAGCAGATGATCCCGGCCGGGGATCACACCATCGTGGTGCTGCGCGTCAGCGAGGTGACGGTGGATGCCGACGTGGCGCCGATTGTGTTCCACCGCAGCGGGTTCCGGCGTCTCGGCGCCTGAAGCCGCTCAGCGGCGAAACAGCTTGTTGCCCAACCACACCACGGGGTCGTATTTGCGGTCGGCGACGCGTTCCTTCATCGGGATCAGCGCGTTGTCGGTGATCTTGATGTTCTCCGGGCAGACCTCGGTGCAGCACTTGGTGATGTTGCAGTAGCCCAAACCGTGCTCCTGCTGCGCGTCGTTGCGCCGGTCCCGGGTGTCCAGCGGGTGCATCTCCAGCTCGGCAATGCGCATCAGGAAGCGCGGCCCGGCGAACGCCTTCTTGTTTTCTTCGTGGTCGCGGACCACGTGGCAGACGTTCTGGCACAGAAAGCATTCGATGCACTTGCGGAATTCCTGCGAGCGCTGCACGTCGACTTGCGCCATGCGGTACTCGCCGGGCTGCAGTTCCTTGGGTGGCGTGAAAGACGGGATCTCGCGCGCCTTTTCGTAGTTGAACGAGACATCGGTGACCAGATCGCGAATCACCGGGAAGGTCCGCAGCGGTGTGACGGTCACGATCTCGTCCTCGGCGAACGTGGACATCCGGGTCATGCACATCAGCCGCGGCATGCCGTTGATCTCCGCGGAGCAGGAACCGCACTTGCCCGCCTTGCAATTCCACCGCACCGCGAGGTCGGGGGTCTGCGTCTGCTGCAGGCGATGGATGATGTCGAGCACCACCTCGCCCTCGTTGACCTCGACAGTGAAGTCCTGCAGGTCGCCGCCGGCCTCGTCGCCGCGCCACACCCGCATGGTCGCGTTGTAGGTCATTCGCCTCTCCGTCCTGGGTGCTCGGCCAGCTCGTCGTCGGTGAAGTATTTCTCCAGCTCGGAGATCTCGAAGAGCTCCAGCAGATCGGCGCGCATCGGCACCTGGTCTTCGCGGGTGATCTCGACGTCGGGAACGACGGCATCGCCGCCGGCCGCACGGCAGACCAGCAACACCTTGCGCCACGACGGGTCCATCGACGGGTGATCGTCGCGGGTGTGCCCGCCGCGGCTCTCGGTGCGCGCCAGCGCGGCCTTCGCGACACACTCGCTGACCAGCAGCATGTTGCGCAGATCGAGGGCCAGGTTCCAGCCCGGGTTGTACTGGCGATGGCCTTCCACGTGGATGTTCTTGAAACGCTTGCGCAGCTTGTCGAGCCGCTCGAGGGCCTGGGAGATTTCGTCCGCCTTGCGGATGATGCCCACCAGGTCGTTCATCGACTGCTGCAGTTCGAGCTGCAGCGTGTAGGGGTTCTCGGCGGTGTCGCCGTTCGTCGGTCCCTCGAAGGGGGCGAGCGCCCGTTTCGCCGCGGCGTCGATGGCCTCCTCGGAGACGGCAGGGCGGTGGCTCAGCGCCCGCGCATAGTCCGCGGCGCCGAGGCCGGCGCGGCGGCCGAACACCAACAGGTCCGACAGCGAATTGCCGCCCAGCCGGTTGGAGCCGTGCATGCCGCCGGAGCACTCGCCGGCGGCGAACAGCCCGGGGACCGTGGCCGCGCCGGTGTCGGCGTCGACCTCGACACCGCCCATCACGTAGTGACAGGTCGGCCCGACTTCCATTGGCTCCCTGGTGATGTCGACCCCGGCCAGCTCCTTGAACTGGTGATACATCGACGGCAGCCGCCGCTTGATCTCCTCGGGTGTGAGCCGGGAGGCGATGTCGAGGTAAACCCCGCCGTGCGGGGTGCCGCGGCCGGCTTTGACCTCCGAGTTGATCGCGCGCGCAACCTCGTCACGGGGCAATAGGTCCGGGGTGCGACGGGCCGAGTCGTTGTCCTTGAGCCACTGGTCGGCCTCTTGCTCGGTTTCGGCGTACTGGCCCTTGAACACCGGCGGGATGTACTCGAACATGAACCGCTTGCCGTCGGAGCTCTTCAGCACGCCGCCGTCACCGCGGACGCCTTCGGTGACCAGGATGCCCTTCACGCTCGGCGGCCACACCATGCCCGTCGGGTGGAATTGCACGAACTCCATGTTGATCAGCGACGCGCCGGCCCGCAGCGCCAGCGCGTGCCCGTCACCGGTGTACTCCCAGGAGTTCGAGGTCACCTTGAACGACTTGCCGATTCCGCCGGTGGCCAGCACCACGGCCGGGGCCTCGAACACGACGAACTTTCCACTTTCGCGCCAATAGCCGAAGGCTCCGGAGATCACGTCGCCGTCTTTGAGTAGCTCGGTGATCGTGCACTCGGCGAACACCCGGATGCGCGCCTCGTAGTCGCCGAGTTCGGCGTAATCCTCCTGCTGCAGCGAGACGATCTTCTGCTGCATCGTGCGAATCAGCTCCAGGCCGGTGCGGTCGCCGACGTGTGCCAGGCGGGGGTAGGTGTGGCCGCCGAAGTTGCGCTGGCTGATCTTTCCGTCCTTAGTGCGGTCGAACAGCGCGCCATAGGTCTCCAGCTCCCAGACCCGGTCCGGTGCCTCCTTGGCGTGCAGCTCTGCCATCCGCCAGTTGTTGAGGAACTTCCCGCCGCGCATGGTGTCGCCGAAGTGGGTCTTCCAATTGTCCTTGGGGTTGGTGTTGCCCATGGACGCCGCGCAGCCACCCTCGGCCATCACCGTGTGGGCCTTGCCGAACAGGGATTTGGACACCACCGCGACCTTGAGGCCACGCTCGCGCGCCTCGATGACCGCACGCAAACCAGCGCCGCCGGCACCAATGACGACGACGTCGTAGTTGTGCCGTTCGACCTCAGCCATGAAAACCCTCGCTCAGTCTAGTAATCAGCGAATTGGCTTTTCAGCCAACAAATCTCAAGTCGGTGATGGTGCCGCTGGCCACCAGCGCGATGTAGAAATCGGTGAGCATCAGCGTGCCCAGCGTGATCCAGGCGTACATCTTGTGTCGGGTGTTGATGCGGCTGACCTGGGTCCAGATCCAATACCGCACAGGGTTTTTGGAGAAGTGCTTGAGTCGCCCGCCGGTCACGTGCCGGCACGAGTGGCAGGACAGCGTGTAGATCCACAGCATGACGACGTTGCCGACCAGGATGACGTTGCCCAGCCCGAAGCCGAAGCCGTGCGGGCCGGATTCGGACTGGAACGCGACGATCGCGTCGTAGGAGTTGATCACCGAGATGATGGCGGCGACATAGAAGAAGTACCGGTGGCTGTTCTGAATGATCAGCGGCAATCTGGTCTCGCCGGTGTAGTGGACGCGCGGCTCGGCCACCGCGCAGGAGGTGGGCGACTGCCACACCGAGCGGTAGTAGGCGCCGCGGTAGTAGTAACAGGTCAGCCTGAACAGCAGCAGGAACGGCAGTGACATCGCCGCGTACGGCACGAACCACCAGTTCGGCAGGAACTGCGGCCAGAACTCGCTGGCCGCACCGCAGGCCTTGCTCATGCACGGCGAGTAGAACGGCGTCAGGTAGTGGTACTGCGGGACAAAGAAGTAGTTCTTCTGCAACCCCCGCGCTATCGCGTAGATGAGGAACGCGGCGAAGCCCAGGTCGACCCGCAGTGGCGACATCCACCACCGGTCGGTGCGTAGGGTCCGTTGCTCGATCTGGGCGCGCGTGGGTGAAAAGACACCCGACGCAGGACGGTTCGCCGTGGGTGCGCTCATCTAGTGTTCCTCTTCGAACGGGCTGTTGGTCGAAGGGTACACAGACAGAGCCCTCCCTTTTACGGGGGGCTTGGGTTGTCAGGACCTGCTGTGACCCCCGACACCCTCGTCGTCGACATCGCGCCAGAAGTCGGTGTCGTACTGGGTGTCGGGAATGGTGATCTTCTCGCCGGACTGCTGCACCGTGGCGCGAGCCAAATCCAATTCGGAGACGTCGGTATCGAGCAGTTCGATGTCGGACAGGATCCGGTCGGCGTCGATCACGATGCGCCGCAGCGCCGGGCTGTCGCCGTAGCGCGCCTTCAAGGAGCTCACGCACCGCCGCAAACTGCCGATGAGGTCGTGAAGTTCGGCGAGTTCGGTGGTGTCAGCGGGGCTCGACAACGGATCTCCTAGTGCGGACGAGTGTTACGGATCACAGTACGCTCCCGATACTATCCACCCCGCCGACCGCACGTGAGGCAGGTCACCCCGCACGCCCTAGGGGGCAAACACCATGACAGGTCAGACCGCACTGGCGCGGCGCGCCGCCGCGCTGCTCGAACTGCATCGGCCGGGCAACCCGGTCATCCTTCCGACCGTGTGGGATGCCTGGTCCGCACGCCTCGCCACGGACGCGGGATTCGTCGCGCTGACCGTCGGCAGCCATCCGCTTGCGGATTCGATCGGCAAACCGGACGGCGAGGGCATGTCGTTCGACGACGTCCTGACCCGGGTCGCCCAGATCACCGCGGCCGTCGACGCCCCGGTATCGGTGGACATCGAGTCGGGCTACGGCCAGCCGGCCGGGCGTCTGATCGAGGGCCTGCTCAGCGTGGGCGCCGTCGGGCTGAACATCGAGGACACCGTGCACTCCGAGGGCAAGCGGCTGCGGTCGGCCGCCGAACACGCCGAACTGGTGGGCGCGCTGCGGTCGGCCGCCGACGCGGCCGGGGTCCATGTCGTGATCAACGCCCGCACCGATCTCTTCCTGCGCAGGGACGGCGACGACGCCGACCGCGTCGACAGGGCCGTGGCGCGCCTGACCGAGGCCGCCGCCGCGGGCGCCGATGTGCTCTACCCGGTGGGACGGCACGACCCGGAGACGTTGCGGCGCTTGGCCACCGAGTTGCCGCTGCCGATCAACGCGATCGCGCTGCCCGATCAGGATGACCCGGCGTCATTCGGCCCGCTGGGCGTCGGCCGGATCAGCTTCGGCCCGTTCCTGCAGGCCGCACTCGCCGGCAGGGCGCGCGAGCTGCTCGCCCGCTGGAGTTGACCGCAGGAACGGGAATCGTTGTCGGTCAAAGGTTTTGGTATTGGCCGAATGCAATGAATCCGGCGAAGCCGTTGCGGCCCCGCCGGATTCACTCTTGATTTCCCGAATTACTTACTGATCGCGATGCGCTGTGCCTGGGCCCCCGCGTACGCGCCGGTGACCCGGACCGTCAGCACGCCGGCGTCGTAGGAAGCCGCGACGGCCTCGCTGGTGACGTGGCCGGGCAGCTGGAACGACCGGCGGAACGAACCGTAACGAATCTCACGCAAAGTGCGACCGTTCTCCTCCTCGGAGCGCTCGTCACGGTGTTCGCCATGGATAACCAGGCGGCCATTCTCCACCTCGACGTTGACGTCCTTGTCGACGTCGACGCCGGGCAGTTCCAAGCGCACCACCGCGTCGTCGCCCTCCTTGACGATCTCCGCGGCGGGCGTAAACCCACTGGTTACCGGCTTAAACCAGTCCGCCGTCGCGGCGGGACCGAAAAAGTCGCGCAGCCACCGGTCGGTGTCCCAGGCCGGTCGCGACCACAATGCGAGGTTACTCATGTTCGTCTCCTTGAGCTCTGTTGTGAGTTTGCTGTGACCGGCGCCTTGCCGGCCGGCTACTAGTACAAACATGAGTCGATGACGCTAAAGTTCCACCTGGCCGTTCGCCGTGCGAGAACACATTCACAGCCGCCCGTGTGAGGTGGTGAGGTGGCCGTCATACGAGTGTCACATTGGGCGACGTTTCCTTAATTTCTCGCTTCTACTCTCTTGGCATGGCTTCCGCCGGAACTCCGTCCGCACACTGTGCCGCCCGCCACATAATCGTGGTGGGGCACGGCATGGTGGGGCACCGTTTCGTCGAGGCGCTCCGTGCCCGCGACGCCGACGGGTCTTGGCGGGTTACGGTTTTGGCCGAGGAGGGCGATGCGGCCTACGACCGTGTCGGCCTGACTTCGTACACCGAAAGCTGGGACCGCGCCCTGCTGGCCCTGCCCGGTAACGACTACGCCGGCGACGAGCGGGTGCGCCTGTTGCTGAACACTCGCGTCACCGAAATCGACCGGGCGACAAAGTCGGTGATCACCGCGGGCGGCCAACGGCACAGCTACGACGCCCTGGTGCTGGCCACCGGCTCGTTCGCCTTCGTGCCGCCGGTGCCGGGTCACGACCTGCCCGCGTGCCACGTCTACCGCACTCTCGACGACCTCGACGCCATCCGCGCCGGCGCCGAGCGCGCCCGTGACAGCGCTCACAACCTGGCGGGCGTTGTGATCGGCGGCGGCCTGCTGGGACTCGAGGCCGCAAATGCGCTGCGCCAGTTCGGGTTGCAGACACACGTCATCGAGATGATGCCGCGACTGATGGCGCAACAGATCGACGAGGCCGGTGGCGCGCTGCTGGCCCGGATGATCACCGAGCTCGGGATCGCGGTGCACGTCGGCACGGGCACCGACTCGATCGAAAACATCGAGCATCCGGACGGCTCGACCTCCGTGCGGGTACGCCTGAGCGACGGCGACGTCATCGATGCTGGCCTGGTGATCTTCGCGGCCGGCATCCGGCCGCGCGACGAGTTGGCCCGGGCGGCCGGGCTGACGATCGCCGACCGGGGCGGCGTAATGACCGATTTATCTTGTCGTACAAGCGATCCCAACATATACGCCATCGGTGAGGTCGCCGCGATCGAGGGGCGCTGCTACGGCCTGGTGGGCCCCGGCTACACCTCCGCCGAGGTTGTGGTGGACCGGCTGCTGGACGGCGCCGCGGAGTTTCCCGATGCGGACCTGTCGACGAAGCTCAAGCTGCTGGGTGTCGACGTCGCCAGCTTCGGGGACGCGATGGGTACGACCGAGAATTGCCTCGAGGTCGCCATCAACGACGCGGTGAACCAGACGTACGCCAAGCTGGTGCTCTCCGACGATGCCAAGACCCTGCTGGGTGGGGTGCTGGTGGGCGATGCCTCGTCGTACGGGGTGCTGCGGCCGATGGTCGGCAGCGAGCTGCCCGGTGATCCGCTCGCGCTGATCGCGCCGGCGCAATCCGCCGGGGGCGCTTCGACTTTGGGGGTTGGGGCGCTTCCGGACGCGGCGCAGATCTGCTCGTGCAACAACGTCACCAAGGGCGATCTGAAGTGCGCGATCGCGGACGGCTGCGCCGATGTTCCCTCGCTGAAGTCGTGCACCGCCGCCGGCACCTCGTGCGGGTCGTGCGTGCCGCTGCTCAAGCAGCTGTTGGAAGCCGAGGGCGTGGAACAGTCCAAGGCGCTGTGCGAACACTTCAGCCAGTCGCGGGCCGAACTTTTCGAGATCATTTCCGCCACCGAGATCAGGACCTTCTCGGGCCTGCTGGAGCGCTTCGGCCGCGGAAAGGGTTGCGACATCTGCAAGCCCGCGGTCGCATCCATCCTCGCTTCGACCGGCTCCGACCACATCCTCGACGGCGAGCAAGCATCGCTGCAGGATTCCAACGACCACTTCCTGGCCAACATTCAGAAGAACGGCAGCTACTCGGTGGTGCCGCGGGTCCCCGGCGGCGACATCAAGCCCGAGCATCTGATCCTGATCGGGCAGATCGCCCAGGACTTCGGGCTCTACACCAAGATCACCGGCGGGCAGCGCATCGATTTGTTCGGCGCCCGGGTGGATCAGCTGCCGCAGATCTGGAAGCGATTGGTCGACGGCGGCATGGAATCCGGCCATGCCTACGGGAAGGCGTTGCGCACGGTGAAGAGTTGCGTGGGCAGCGACTGGTGCCGTTACGGGCAGCAGGACTCGGTGCAGCTGGCCATCGACCTCGAGCTGCGCTACCGGGGTCTGCGGGCACCGCACAAGATCAAGCTCGGCGTCTCGGGTTGCGCGCGGGAGTGTGCCGAGGCGCGCAGCAAGGACGTCGGCGTCATCGCGACCGAGCAGGGGTGGAACCTCTACGTCGCCGGCAACGGCGGCATGACTCCCAGGCATGCGCAGCTGCTGGCCAGCGACCTCGACACCGAGACGCTGGTCCGCTACATCGACCGGTTCTTGATGTACTACATCCGCACCGCCGACCGGCTGCAGCGCACCGCGCCCTGGGTCGAATCGCTCGAAGGCGGGCTCGATCACGTGCGCGAGGTCGTCTGCGACGACTCGCTGGGCCTGGCCGAGGAATTCGAGGCCGCGATGGCGCGACACGTGCAGAACTACAAGTGCGAATGGAAGGGCGTGCTGGAGGACCCGGACAAGATGTCGCGGTTCGTGTCCTTCGTCAATGCCCCGGATGCCGTCGACTCGACGGTGGCGTTCACCGAGCGCGCCGGTCGCAAAGTACCTGTGCCTATTGGGATGCCGCGGGTCCGCGGGTGACGAGGGAGGAATCATGACACTTCTCAACGACATTCAGGTGTGGACCATCGCCTGCGCCTACGACCACCTCATTCCGGGTCGCGGTGTCGGCGTGCTGCTCGACGACGGCTCGCAGGTGGCGCTGTTCCGGCTGGACGACGGATCGGTGCACGCGGTCGGAAACGTCGACCCGTTCTCCGGCGCGGCGGTGATCTCGCGCGGCATCGTCGGGGACCGCGGCGGTCGCGCCACCGTCCAATCCCCCATCCTCAAGCAGGCTTTCGCGCTCGACGACGGCATTTGCCTGGACGACCCGGAGGTCTCGGTTCCGGTGTACCCGGTGCGCGTCACGACCGATCGCCTCATCGAGATCGCGCGCGTCGACACGTAATCGCGGCTAGTCGATATCCCCGACCAGGTAGCGTTGCATCGTCGGCCCGATCGCGTCGACGAGCGCGTCCACCGACATCGAGTGCAGCGGCTCGGATCGGACGCCGTAGCGCAGGATGCCCAGGCCGACCAGCTGAGAGGCGCACAGCGACGCCCGCACGGCGACCTTGTCGGCGCCCAGAATTTTCAGCAGCGGTCCGAAAACCGGGCCGATGAACATGCCTTGGACGATTTCGGCGGTCTTGGCCATGCCGGTCGACGCGACCGCACTCGCAGCGAAGGGGCCGCCGCCGGCGGCATCCCACGTGGTGATCAACATGTGCAGCGTTCGCCGGCCCACCTGATTGGCGCCGCCGGTGACTATTCGATCGATGAACTCCGGTGTGCCGAACGGCAAACGCAGCATCTTGGCGACCGGGTCAAGGAGCCCACGCGATGGCTCTTCGCGACGGGACATGGTGCCAGGATCACCCGTCGGCGAGCAAAGATCAAGCGTTGCGAGCCTCGGCGCGCCTTGCGTGCAAGGCTTTGTGCTCCACGGGTTTCGACCTCAGCCGCGGCCGCTGGGTCGGGTGCGGCACGGCCCTACGGAATCGGTTTGCGATCAACCGCGCCAGGCCCGGATGGGTGCCGAGCGGTCGGCTGACGATGTCGGCGCCGCAATCGCGCAGCCGTTGCTGAAACAGCCCGTCGGCCAACAGGTAGGAGGCGACCGCGACCCGGCGGGCGCCGTCGCGGCGAGCGTGCTCGACCGCTTCGTGCACATAGGGACCGCCGGCGGCCGCGAAGCCCAGGCTCACCCGTGATCCGGTGAGCGCCGACAACAACGTCGCGGTGGTGTGCAGGTCCGCGCGCGCCCGGTGATCGGAGGTGCCCGCCGCACCGAGGATCACCGAATCGCCGGGGCGCCAACCCGATTGCATCAATTGGTAGAAGACTATCCGCGCGATCTCGCCGCTCGGACCCAGTGCCGGGGTGACGATGACGTTCGAATGTCCGCTGGCCGCTACGTGGGCGGGCAGATCGGTGCGGACGTGATATCCGCGAGACAAGAACGCCGGGACCACAATGGCGCGGCGCTCGCACTGCCCATCTGAGGCCTGCGACAGCACCTCGCTGGGCGTGGGCCCCAACACGTCGACGAATGCCACCTGCACCGTCCGGTCCAGCAGCGTACTCACTTGCGCCGCAAGGTCTCCGATCATTGCGACGCCCCCCGGGGCGCGGGTGCCATGCGCGGTCAGTATCAGGTTCATGACCACCCCGCCCGTTCGTCGACGGCCAGCCGGTAGCCGCGCTTGACCACCGTCGCGACGATGTTCCTGTCGCCCAAGGCCGTCCGCAGCCGCAGCACCGCCGTGTCGACGGCGTGCGGGTCGTTGCTGTTGCCGGGCAGCACCCGCAGCAGGTCATCTCGGGCGACGACGTCACCGGGCCGTCGCGCCAGCGCCCGAAGGATCGCCATCCCGGACCCCGACAGCGATTTGACCGAACCGTCCACCAGAGCGCAGGTGCCCCGGATGTCGACGCGGTGACCGGCGGCCTTCACGTTGCACGCGCCCAGCAGGGGCAGCTCTTCGGCGATGTGGCGGGCCAAGGCCCCCAACCGCATTCGCTCGGGGGACGACGTCGGGACGCCCTGCCGGATCAGCGGCTGGGAGGTCACCGGGCCCACGCACATAGCGTGCACGCCGGTGCGCAGGGCCTTCAGTAGTTGGTCCTCGATGTCCAAGTCGCGGCTGCGTTCCAGAACCGCCGCCGCGGCCGGTGCGGACGTGAAGGCGACGGCGTCGAATTGCCGTCGCGCGAGCTCGGTGACCAGCTGGTCGAACTCACCGCCCAGCGGTGTCGATTTCCACCGGTACACCCGGATGGGCACCACTTCCGCACCCGCCGAACGCAATCCGCCGACGAATTCCGGGAACGGATCCCAGGCGTCGGCGGCGCCGTGGAGTTGGACCGCCACCCGCATACCGGAGACATCGGTTTCGAGCAGGTATTTCAGCAACTCGGTGGAGGATTCGGATTTCGGCGACCATTCCTCGTGCAGGCCGGCGGCGCGCAGCGCGCCGGTCGCCTTCGGTCCGCGGGCCACGATTCGGGCCGACTCCAGCGCCGCGACGAGCTGATGGCCCAGCCCCCACCCCTCGGCAGCGGCCAGCCAGCCCCGCATGCCGATGCCGGTATGCGCGACGAGAATGTCGGGTGGCTTGGCGATCAACGCCTCGGTGTTGCCGTGCAATTCATCGTCATCGGGCAGCGCGATCATGTTGATCGCGGGCGCGCTGAAGACCTCGGCGCCGTTGCGGCGCAGTAGCGCGGACAGCTCCTCGGCGCGGCGCGCGGAAGTCACCGCGATCCGATAACCGATTAGTGGCGCAGAGGACTGCTGGGCCATATCAACTGTGTATGCCTAGGACGTTTCCGCCGCGTTACCGCACAATTGCTGACGCATTGCCCTCGTTGCGACCACGATCACACCCGAGCCGGCTCGGCGTCGAGCGCCGGTCCCGCGACGCTTTGCGCGGTGACCGGCCGGCGAACATACGTGGTCCACGTCAGGATCGCGGCCACCACATAGGACGCGAGGAACAACCAGTATGCCGACGTTTCGGTGCCGCTGCGCAGGTAGGACTCGCGCAGCGCCAAGTTGATCCCGACGCCGCCGAGGGCGCCGACCGCGGCGCACCAGCCGATCAACGATCCCGACATCGCGCGCGACCAGTGCCGGCGTTGCGCCTCGCCGGCGTCGAGCGAGCGGCTGCGCGCCTCGAAGACCGACGGGATCATCTTGAACACCGAGCCGTTACCCATGCCCGACAGGATGAACAGCACGACGAAGCCGATGACGTAGCCGATCATCGCGAACGGACCGCCGCGGCCACCGCGGTCGTCGAGCGTGCTGATGGTGACCAGCAACCCGGCGCCCAGGATCATGCCGGCGAGGACGCCGAGGGTGACGCGGCTGCCGCCGAGCCGGTCGGCCAGCCTCCCGCCGTAGATCCGCGCCAGCGATCCCAGCAGCGGTCCGACGAAAGCGATCTGCGCGGCGTGCAGCGATGCCTGCGCGGCGCTTTCGCCGCCGGCCACGAAGTTGACCTGCAGCACCTGGCCGAAGGCGAAGGCGAACCCGATCCAGGAGCCGAAGGTGCAGATGTAGAGCAGCGAGATCACATAGGTGTCGCGTTCGAAGAGGACCGAGCGCATCGTGTGCACCTCGATGCCGTGGTCGAGGTTGTCCATCCACAGCGCGGCCGCGATGCCGACGATCGCGAGCAGTACCAGATAGACCGCGCACACGATGTACGGCGCTTGGTGACCGGCCGTGGCGAGCACCAGCAGGCCGACCAGTTGGATCACGGCGACGCCGAGGTTGCCGACGCCGGCGTTGATCGCCAGAGCGGCGCCCTTGAGGCGCTGGGGGTAGAAGGCGTTGACGTTGGCCAGCGAGGCCGCGTAGTTGCCGCCACCCAGTCCGGTCAGCGCGGCGCACACGACATAGGGCCACAGCGGCAGGCCGGGATTGGCCAGCAGCACGATGGTGCCGACGGTGGGGATCAGCAGCACGAGAGCCGAAAAGGTCGTCCAGTTGCGGCCACCAAAGGCCGCGATGCCCAGGGTGTACGGGATGCGAGCGCAGCCTCCGACCAGTGTTGCAACCGCACCGAGCAGCAGCTTGTCGCCCGCGGAAAAGCCATAGACGGATGCGGGCATGAACAGCGCCATCACCGACCAGAGTGACCAGATGGAAAACGCGGCGTGGTCACCCGCCATCGTGCACAACAGATTGCGGCGGGCGATTTTGTTCTCGCCCGCCTCCCAGGCCGCGGTGTCTTCGGGATCCCAGTCCGTGATGCGGTGGCTGCGGCCCATGCGGTATTCGCCTTTCGTGGACGGGATTTGGGTTGGCGCGGTAAGGCGGCCGCGTCTTGCGCCGCAGGTTTCGATGCTCACATTCGCGACCGAAAGCCGTCAACTCGATTCCGCCGAAATCGCCTGTCAGTTGAATCCCAGTTGTCTGGTAAATCGCTGAAGGACAACCGGATTCGCGAATGTTCTATGGCGCGGCTCCGCTGTGGAATCCGGTGTGAGGTTCAATACATTGTGTGCTATACGGGCTTTCGCCCCATAGCGCTTACCACACGTCTCCCGCGCGCCAATCGCACATCAGGTCCGCGGAGGTGTCCAGACTGATTCCCACCGGCAGCACGAATATCGTCTCGTCGTCCTCGGGCGTGCGGGTCGGGCCGGTCGGGGCCAGTACCGACGTGGGGCCGCGCCACGGCAACCAGCCGCGTGCAGCGTAGAGCCCGCGCGCCCGGGTCGACGAACTGAGAGCCCCCACTTGGTACGCCCCGCGCACCACTTGCTCGACGCCGTCCAGCAGCGCGTGCACCAGGCCCTGCCCGCGGCAGTCCTCCCGCACCGCGACGCCCTCGACGTAGCCGCAGCGCAGCGCGGTTCCGCGGTAGAGCAATCGGCGCTGGACCACCGCGGCGTGCGCGATGATCGCGCCGTGCCGCCAGATCAGGGCGTGCATGCCGCCCAGCGCGTGCTCCCAATCGTTTTCGGTGAAGTCGCCGGCGAAGGCGGTGGTGACCATCTGGCAGACGTCTTGCCGAGTCTCGACGTCGAGATCGGCGGTATGGACCAGGCGAGCGGTGTGGACCTGGGCGGTCACACCCCTTGTCTACCAGCCTTGTCGATAGCTGTGTACTACGAGAACTGCAAGCCCACCTCGTTCGCGTGCGCCTCGGCACCAACCGGAATGCGGGGCCGTGCCCAGTGGAAGCGCACGTATTGGCCGGGCCGCACCTGGGCGACCTTGTCGACGTCCTCATCGATCACCACGCCGACGACGGGGTACCCGCCGGTGACCGGGTGATCGGGTCCCAGGATCACCGGTAAACCGTTGGGCGGCACCTGAATTGCGCCACGAGTCGCGCCCTCGCTGGGCAGCTGGCGATCCGGGTAGCGATATTGCAGCGGGCGGCCCTCCAAGCGCATCCCCACCCGGTCGCTGCGGTCCGAGGCCATCCAGATCGTATGCACCAGTGCGTCGGGATCGGCGAACCAGTCGTCGCGCGGCCCGGGCACCACCTGCAGTTCCACCAGATGCCGGGTAATGGCCGCCACGGGCGCCTGGTCGAGTTCGGGGTAGTCGTCGGTGTGCTCGCCGACCGGCAGCCGGTCTCCAGCCGCGAGGGGCGACGGGCCGATCGCGGACATCACGTCATAGCTGCGCGAGCCCAGCACCGGCTCGACACAGATGCCGCCGCGCACCGCCAGATAGGTCCGCAGTCCCGCTCGCGGTGGGCCAAGGGAGATCACTTGGCCGTCGCGGACATGCTGAATGCTGTTGGTGCCGAACGTGATTCCGTCGACGGTGGGGTTGGTGTCGGCGCCTGTCACCGCGATGTCGACGTCGCCGCCGCGGACCCGGGCGCAGAATCCCCCGAACGTCACCTCCACGGTGGCGCGGTCGTCGGGGTTGGCGACCAGCCGGTTGGCCAGTCTGTGCGAGCCGCGGTCGGCGGCCCCGGAGCGTCCGACGCCGAGGTGGGCCAACCCGGCGCGGCCGAGGTCCTGGACGACGGCGAGTGGTCCGGTGCGCAGGATTTCGAGCTGGATGTCTGGATTTGTCACGGCGCCCTCCCTGGTCATGCCGCGCGGAACTGGACCCACATGCCCTGCGTCAGCAACGCCGGATTGGGCCGCTCGAGGTCCCACAGCACCGCGTCGGTGTGGCCGATCAGTTGCCAGCCGCCGGGCGACTGGCGTGGATATATCGCGCTGAATTCGCCGGCAAGGGCGACCGACCCGGCCGGCACCGAGGTCCGCGGCTCGGAGCGGCGCGGCACCCGCAGGCGTGGATCGCCGTCCACCAGGTACGCGAAACCCGGTGCGAATCCACTGAATCCGACCCGCCAGAGCGTGGAGGTGTGGGCGTTGATCACCTGTGCGGTGGACAGCCCGGTGTGGCTGGCGACCTCCGCGAGGTCCGGGCCGTCATAGACGACGTCGATCACCACGTCGGCGCGGCGATCCGCGGGCGCGGTCTCGGTGGCGGTGACCGGCATCTTGCGCAAGCGCCGCCGGATGATCCCTTGGTTGCGCGGGCCGTCGAGCTTCACCAGCACGGTGCGCGCGGCCGGGACGATGTCGACCACGCCGGGCAGCGCCGCGCCGCGCAACGCGTCGGCCCACGCCAATACCTCTGCGGTGCTGCCACATTGCACCATCAGAGCTCGGTCGCCGTAGTCGAGTACGGTGTTGCCGACCAGCTCCGTCGGCAGGCCCCGGGATAGGCCGCTGCTGAGGTCAGTCACGCTCATTACTCGACGGTAACCTCGGAATCCGGGCAGGTCGAGGGAATGCCCGGGGATTTTCGAGCACTGCCAGAGGTGCCTTAGCAAACGCTCAAACAGTGGAATCTAACCCAGGATCTTGCTGATCTGCGGGGGCAGTTGGTCGGCGACCAACGGGTAGCTCAGCGGCGAGGAAAACGCGATCGCCCCGGCCTGGTCCTTGGTGGTGAAAATGTGGCGGCTCTGCGCGGTCGCCTGCGAGGCCGCCACGTCGGGGTCGGCGAGTATCGCCTTTTGGTCGTCCGGACTCTCGGTCGTCCAGATCACCACGTCCGCGGAATTGAGCACCGTCTTGATCTGGTCGCGCGGGATGACGGCGCGATGATCGGTGTCGAACGGTTTGATGCTGTCGGCGATCACGAGGCCCATCTGGTTGAGGAAGTCCGTGCGCCAGCCCGCCGTGGTCGCGACCACCGTGCCCTGAAAAAGCGTGCCCTGCATCAACAATGCCTTCTTGGCCTGCCACTGCGGATTCTTCTGGGCGACCGCGACGAACTGTTTGTCGACGGCGTCGATCAATGACCTCATCTGGTCGGCCTGGAACACCGCCTGCCCGATCGCGGTGGCCTGCTCCTTCCACGGCTCGAAGAACGCGTCGCCGTCCGATTGCGCGATGGTCGGGGCGATCGCCGACAGCTTCTGATAGGTGTCGGCGTCCACTCCGGCGTTGACGGCCACGATCAAATCGGGCTTCAGCCCGGCGATCTGGTCGACCGGAATCCCGTTGTCGAGGTTGAGCACCACCGGATGCGCGGCGCCGAGTTTGGGCTGGGCCCACGGCCACACGGCGAACGGTTGGTCGCCGAACCAATTGGTGACCGCGATGGGCACCACGCCCACCGCGAGCAGGTCGTCTTGTTCGGTGTAGCCGGCGCTGACGACGCGCTTGGGTGGCTCTTTGACGACGGTCTGGCCGAACAGGTGACTGACCGTCACCGATCCGCGGGGAGCGGAACCCGGCGCCGGCTTGGGTGACGAGCAACCCGGCGAGACTGCGGCCACCCCGACCGCCGCGGCGGCCCCGGCGAGCCGCAAGAATCCTCGCCGATTCTCCATCGCGTGAGAGTATCGCGTTTCGCCCTCTCACCTGCGTCGCCGCGCGGTTTCGCCGCTCAGCCCAGCGGCATGCCGGCATCCACGAAGTCCATGGCCCGATAGACCGTTTCGGCCGTCAGCGGCACATTGTCGAAGGCGGCCATCATGGCGCCGGTCACCGCACCGACGAACAGACCTCGAAATCGCTTGCGGGCCAGCCGATTCGGCGGCTGATCACTTTCGTGCGCTCCCGCAGACCCAGGGGCGGCTCAGTCGCCTGCATGCGGCGATCGTCCCGCATCCGCGACGCCCCGTCTGGAAGCCGGCGGCGTGTAGCCCTCCCAAGGGGAGTAGTCGGCGATCAGCTCTTCCTGCGGCGGGCGCTGGTCGACCGGCACGTGCTGCAGGTTGATCCGGATCCGGTACCAGATCGAGCTCGGCCCGCGCATCCCGTCGACCAGAACGTCGGCCGGGTGTAGCCGGTCGGCGACGGCGGGGTAGCGGCCGCGCCAGGTGTCCAGCGCGGCCATCGCCTCGTCCCGGGTTTTGGTGCGGGCGATCTCGATGAGCGGCTTCGAGGACTGACGCCTGCCGTCGCCGCGCGATCCCGATCCCTTCGGTGCGCGCTCCGCGGGCCCCAGCTCCTCGGCCAGCATCAGCAGCCGATCCAGGTCGCCAACGGCGTCGTCCATGCCCGCCCACGGATCACCCAGGTCTGCTAACCGGTCCGGCACGGTGGCGATGGTGAACGCCTCGGGCTTGCAGTTGGCGACCTCGTCCCAATGCAGTGGCGTCGACACCCGGGCATCGGCGGTGGCCCGCACGGAGTAGGCCGACGCGACCGTGCGGTCCTTGGCGTTCTGGTTGAAGTCGACGAAGACGCCCTCGCGCTCCTCCTTCCACCAGCGGCTCGTCGCCGCCTCGGGCGCCCGCCGCTCCACCTCGCGGGCCACGGTCTGCGCGGCCAGCCGCACCTGACGGAAGCCCCAGCGGGGCGCGATGCGCGCGTAGATGTGAAAGCCGCGCGACCCGGACGTCTTCGGCCACGCCGTCAGGCCGTAGTCCTCCAGCACCTCGCGGGCCACCAGCGCGACATCGACGATCCGCTGCCAGGACACCCCGGGCATCGGGTCCAGGTCGACCCGCAATTCGTCGGGGTGATCGAGGTCGATGGCTTGCACCGGATGCGGGTTGAGGTCCACGCAGCCCAGATTGATCACCCACGCCAGCCCGGCCGGGTCGTGGATGACGGCCTCCTCGGCGGAGGTGCCCGACGCGTAGCGCAGCTCGGCGACGTCCACCCAGTCGGGCCTGTTCTTGGGCGCACGCTTCTGGAACACCGCCTCTTGCGAGATCCCCTTGACGAAGCGTTTCAGAATCATCGGTCGGCCGGCGACGCCGCGCAGCGCCCCGTCGGCGACGGAAAGGTAGTAGCGGACCAGGTCCAGCTTCGTGTAGCCGCCCACGCCGTCGCCGCCGGGGAAGACCACTTTGCCCGGATGAGTAATGGTGACCTCGCGCCCGGCCACGTCCAGTGACACCGGAGCGGTCATGGGGTTCATGGTAATTCCGGGAAAATTTTCCCGGCCCATTGCGACCTGCGTCACATAGGGTGAAGTCATGCCTAACCTCATCGGCCTGCCCGGCCAGGCGGTCTCCAAGATCCAGCAGTACCTCGAGCGGGGCTCGGCCGAACTGCATTACGTGCGCAAGATCTTCGAATCCGGTGCCTTCCGGATCGAGCCACCGCAGAACTACGCCGCGATGGCCGCGGATATCTACAAGTGGGGCGAGTTCGGCATGCTGCCCTCGCTCAACGCCAGGCGTCATCCCGACCGCGCGGCCTGCATCGACGAGGAGGGCGAATTCACCTACCGCGAGCTCGACGAGGCCGCGCACGCGGTGGCCAACGGGCTGCTTGAGAAGGGGATCAAGGGCGGCGACGGCGTCGCCATCCTGGCCCGCAACACCCGCTGGTTCCTGATCGCCTACTTCGGTGCCGCCCGGGTCGGGGCCCGCATCATCCTGCTCAACAGCGAGTTCTCCGGCCCGCAGATCAAGGAGGTGTCGGAGCGCGAGGGCGCCAAGCTGATCATCTACGACGACGAGTACACCAAGGCCGTGAGCAAGGCGGAGCCGGAACTGGGCTTCCTGCGCGCCCTCGGTTCCAACCCCGACGCCGACGAACCGTCGGGCAGCAAGGACGAGACGCTGGCCGACCTGATCGAGCGCGGCGACAACTCACCCGCCCCGAAGGCGTCCAAGCACGCGTCGATCATCATCCTGACCAGCGGAACCACCGGCACGCCCAAGGGCGCGAACCGCAGCACCCCGCCGACGCTGGCGCCAATCGGCGGCATCCTGTCGCACGTTCCGTTCAAGGCCGGCGAGGTGACCTCGCTGCCGGCGCCGATGTTCCACGCACTGGGTTTTCTGCACGGCACCATCGCGATGTTCCTCGGGTCGACGCTGGTGCTGCGGCGCAAGTTCAAGCCGCCGCTGGTGCTGGAGGACATCGAGAAGCACAAGGCGACCGCGATGGTCGTGGTGCCGGTGATGCTGTCGCGACTGCTGGACGCGATCGAGAAGATGGACAAGAAGCCCGATCTGTCCAGCCTGAAGATCATCTTCATCTCCGGGTCGCAGCTGGGCGCCGAGCTGGCCAGCCGGGCCCTCAAAGACTTCGGCCCGGTCATCTACAACATGTACGGCTCGACCGAAATCGCGTTCGCCACGATCGCCGGTCCCAAGGACCTGGAAAAGAATGCGGCGACGGTCGGACCGGTGGTCAAGGGCGTCAAGGTCAAGATCCTCGACGACAACGGCAAGGAGAAGCCGCAGGGCGAAGTCGGGCGGATCTTCGTCGGCAACGCCTTCCCGTTCGAGGGCTACACCGGTGGCGGCCACAAGCAGATCATCGACGGCCTGATGTCGTCCGGCGATGTCGGCTACTTCGACGAGCACGGCCTGCTGTACGTCAGCGGTCGCGACGACGAGATGATCGTCTCTGGTGGTGAGAACGTCTTCCCGGCTGAGGTGGAGGATCTGATCAGCGGGCATCCGGACGTCGTGGAGGCGACGGCCATCGGGGTCGAGGACAAGGACTGGGGTCACCGGTTGCGCGCCTTTGTCGTCAAGAAGGAGGACGCCGACCTCGACGAGGACACCGTCAAGCACTACGTGCGCGACCACCTGGCCCGCTACAAGGTGCCGCGGGAGGTTGTCTTCCTCGACGAGCTGCCGCGCAACCCGACGGGCAAGGTGCTCAAGCGCGAGCTGCGCGAGATGGAGATCGACTAGCGCCGATCTTGGATGGCGCGGGTGATCTCGGCCCCGAGTTTGGGATCTGCCAGTAGCCGGTCGATCAGCGCGGTGAGGACCTCTTGTCCGGTTACCCTCGCGACCCCGATGCGGTCGGCCGCGTCCCGTTGCCAAATGTCGAGCGCCCGGTGGGTGGCCGCCGGTAGATCCACGGTTCGCCGCGTCCGCTGGAGGCGGATCGGTCGGTCGCCTGTGTCGCGTGGCTGAGGGGTTGAGCCGATTCGTGGGGGACGCGGTTGCCGGAAGCTCGTGAGGCGCTCGGTCGTCGTCGCGTCATCGGGCGGCGTGCCCGGTGTGCGGCTGGGGTTGAAGCTCACTGCGGCGGCCGTCCCTTCGTGGGGTACAAGTCAGTAAATCAGTAGGTGTCTGCTACCGATTCTGTCACTAAAGTCGCCCCGAGTCGCGCCGCGAGCCACAGACGCCGCCGGCCGGCCGGGGGGCGGCTGCCGCATTCACCGCAGAATGTAATTTTAGAATTTGCTATGTGATTCTCGTCGGCCTACCTGCCGCAATTGATTGACTACGCAATTCATGAGTCACGTAAAGTCGGAAATAAGTACCTCAGTACCTCAGTAGATGGGCTCTTACCTAGTCTTATGTTGAAAAGAAATCTACTGATCTCAGTATTTCGAGATGTCCTTAAATACGTCGTCCAGGCATATCCTTCCACGAATGTGTTAATTAACTGTTGTTTGCCTGAGAATTTCTGGGGTAGTCTTGTTACGTATCAGATTGGACGGATCGTGGAGGGAGGTCGGAAAAATGATTTCACTGCGATCCATGCGTAACGCCGCCGCAAGCGCGGTAGGCGCCGGCGCGCTCGCCGGAGCCATGCTCGTCGGCGGCGTTCCCGCGGCGCAAGCCGCGCCAGCGCCCACTCCAGCGACGAGCTTCGACACCGTCGGGCCGCATGGCGGCGCACCCCTTAGTCCCGGCGTGATCCCGGACCGCCCCGGCGGGGGCGGAGGTGGCCATGGCGGCGGAGGCCATGGTCCTGGCCCCGGCCCCGGTTGGGGTCACGGACCTGGTCCCGGTTGGGGTAAAGGCCCCGGTTGGGTTCCCGGCCCGGTTTGGCACGGTCCCGATGTCGGATGGTGGGGTCACCCCGGTAACGGTTGGGGCAACATCCCGCCAGGTCGCGGCTTCTGGGCTCCCGGGCACTGGTGGGGGCCCGCTGAGCACTGGTGGAACTGGTGGTGGTGAGCCAAGCCGCTAGCTTCGTGTGGCGCGGTCAGCCTTGTCCTGCCGAGCGTTTAGGTTGACCCGCCCGCGCTGAGGGGGGAACGTCATGCCGGCCTACCACCGCGAGGCCGGCATGACCCCCCACCCAAAGGCATCCATGCCGACCCGAGACCGGCCTCGGGTCGGCATGGATTCTTTTACGGGTCGCGGGGCAGGCCCAGGAGCCGCTCGGCGATGATGTTGAGTTGCACCTCCGACGTGCCCCCGTAAATGGTCGTGGCGCGGCTGGCCAGCAGGTACTCGTCCCACTTGCCCGCCAACTGGTCGGGGTCGCCGATCGCGGCGTCGGTGCCGAAGGAGGACACCGCGAATTCGGCGTAGCCCTGGCCGGTGCGCATCGACAGCAGCTTTGAGATCGCCGCCGACGGCATGGCGTCGCCGCCGGCCAGCGTCAACAGCGTCGAGCGGAGGTTCAGCACCTTGGCGGCGTGACCTTCGGCGATCAATTGCCCGGCCCGGTGTTGCGCGACCTGGTCGAACTGGCCGTCGCGGACGAACTCGACGAATTCCGGCAGGGTGGCAAGGAAATTCGCGTCGCTGCTGCCGATCGATACCCGCTCCGCCGTCAGTGTGTTGCGGCTGACCTCCCAGCCCCGGTTGACGTCACCGAGCACGCACTCGTCCGGGACGAACACGTCGTCGATGTAGACGGTGTTGAACATCGCGTTGCCGGTGAGCTCGCGCAGCGGCTTGACCGTGACACCTTCGCTTTTCATGTCGAGCAGGAAGTACGTGATGCCGTTGTGCTTCGGCGCCGACGGATCCGTCCGCGCCAGCAGCGCGCCCCAGTGCGAGTACTGCGCGTAGGTGGTCCAGATCTTCTGTCCGGTGATGCGCCACCCGCCGTCGGCCCGCGTCGCCTTGGTGGTCAGCCCGGCCAGATCCGACCCGGCGCCCGGCTCGGAAAACAGTTGGCACCAGACCATTTCGGCGCGGAAGGTGGGTGGCAGGAAGCGTTGTTTCTGCTCTTCGGTTCCGAACGCGACGATCGACGGAATGATCCAGGCGGCGATGCCGACCTGCGGCCGTTTGACCCGTCCGGTGGTGAACTCCTGGGCGATGATGATCTGCTCGACCGGGCTCGACGCCCGGCCCCACGGTTTGGGCAGGTAGGGCAGCACCCACCCGCCCTCGGCGATCGCGACCTTGCGGGGCTCGCGGTCCATCGCCTTGAGCGCCGCCACCTCGGCCCGGATTTCGGACCGCAGCTTTTCGGTATCGGGGTCCAGGTCGATGTCCACCGCACGCATCCCCGTGGTGGTCGCGGTGTCGACCACCCTTTGCGGGTACTCCGATCGGCGTCCGAACGACGCGGCGAGGATCACCGCCCGGCGGTAGTACACGTTCGTGTCGTGCTCCCAGGTGAACCCGATGCCCCCGTGCACCTGGATGCAGTCCTGTGTGCAGCGCAGGGCGGCCGCCGGAGCCAGCGTCGCCGCCACGGCGGCGGCGAACTCGACTCCGGAACCTGCTGTGTCCCAATCATTTTGGCTAGCCTCGTCGATGGCGCGCGCGGCATCCCACACCGCGGCGGTCGCTCGCTCGGTGTCGGCGATCATCTCCGCGCACTTGTGCTTGATGGCCTGGAACTGGCCGATCGGCCTGCCGAACTGTTCGCGGATCTTGGCGTATTGCGAGGCGGTGTCCGTGGCCCAGCGCGCCACGCCGATCGCCTCCGCGGACAGCAGCGTGGTCATCAGCGCGTGCGCGGTCGCCATGGTCAGGCTGCTCAACACCGTGTCATCGCCGACCTCGACAGCGTTGGCCCGCACATGCGCGATCGGGCGCAGTGGGTCAACGCTTTTCACCGGCTCGATTTCCAGCTGGTCGGCGCGCAGCACCACCCACTCGTCACCGCTGTCGATCGCCACCGGAAGCACCAGCACCGATGCCTGCGCCGCCGCGGGCACGGCGTGCGCTTCACCGCGGATCACCAGCGCGTCACCCTGCCTGGTGGCGGTCAGGCCGGAATCCAGCGCGTAGGCGGCGATGGCCGTGCCGGACGCGAGGTCGGCGAGCACCTTTGCCTCCGGGTCGTGCGCGGCGATCAGCGCGCTGGCGATCGCCGACGGCGCGAACGGTCCGGGTACCGCGCCGTAGCCGAACTCGGCAAGCACGATGGCCAGCTCGAGGATGCCGAATCCCTGTCCGCCGACGGACTCCGCCAGATGAACCCCCTGCAGGCCCTGTTCGGCCGCCGCGCGCCAGTAGGGCGGCGGGTTCTCGATGGGTGTTTCCATGGCCGCGTGCAGCACCTCCGACGGCGCGACGCGCGCCACCAGGGATCGCACCGAATCGGCCAGGTCTTGATGCTCAGGAGTTATCGCGATCGGCATTGGTCGCCTTCCCACACTCTGTGTTTCGGCCAGCGCCTTCCAAGCTAACAACCGGTGGGTTGGTTGACCACATTGGCCAGCGGAAGCCCGTCGCGCAGCCGGCGGCAGTTGGCAACGGCCTCGACCAGATACCGCCGCATGGTGTCGGCCGTGTACCAGGTGACGTGCGGCGTCAGCACTACATTGTCCAGGCCCAGCAGGGGATTGTCGGGGGCGACCGGCTCGGCGTCGAAAACGTCCAGGCCCGCCGCGGCCAGCCGGCCGCCGCGCAGCGCGTCGACGAGCGCGTCTTCGTCGACGACGGCTCCGCGTGACGTGTTGACCAGTACCGCATCCGGTTTCATCCGGGCCAGCGCGTCCCGGTCGAGCAGATGGACGGTGTCGGCGCGCAACGGTAGGTGCAGCGAGACGATGTCGCTGGCTGCCAGCAATTCGGGCAGCCGCCGCCAACCGGGCCGCCCGTCGTCGCGGGTGCTGGTGTGCAGCACGGTGGCGCCCATGGCGGTGACGATGTCGCCGACACGCTTGGCGATGTTGCCGTAGCCGACCAGGCCGACGGTGCAGCCGCCGATATCGCGTACGGTCTCGCCGAGTTCGGGATCGGCCGGCCAGCCGCAGCCGCGGCGCACCGCACGATCCAGCGTCGGGAGCCTGCGCAAGGCGGCCAGCATCAGCAACACCGTGCCCTCGGCCACCGACGGTGCGTTAGCACCGGGCATATTGGCCACTGCGATACCGCATTTCGTCGCGGTTTCCACGTCGATGGTGTTGACTCCGGCGCCGAGTTTGTGCACCAACCGCAGGCGTGGCGCGCGCCGCAGGTCGGCGCCCGACAGGGGCCGCAGCACATGCCAGATCACCTGCGCGTCCGGCAGCTCCCGGTAGAAGGCGGTGTCGTCATCGTCGGCACACCAACGAATGTCCAGCCAATCCGCTTCGGGCGCAACAAAATTAAGGACCTTGTCGCCGGGGACAAAATGGGCCAGTACTCTCACGAGATTCTTAGCGCCACCGCTTGGATATCCACTTGGCGATGGTATCGGCCTGCTCGGTGCGCGCGCCCGGGGTGCTGAAGTAGTGGTCGGTGTCGATCGAGCATTGGGTCTTGTCGGTGGCGGCGAGCCCGTCGTAGATGCGCTGGGCATCCGACGGAAAGACGCCGGTGTCGGCGTCGGCGTTGATCACCAGGGCCGGGCAGGAGATGCGGGCCAGATGCGGCTCGGCACGGGTTTGCGCGACCCGCAGACTCCACATGCCCAGCCAGTTGCGCAGCGTGCAGGCCGCGGCGATGCCGTGTGCGGAGCGGTTGGCCTTGGCCGGGATGCCGGCGTAACACAGATTCGGCTGGCGCTTGGTGGGCTCGATGCTCGGATCGACCATGCGGGGATCGGCCCAGGTTCGCATGACGGTGAACGGTCGATCGGAAAACCCCGCGGCGCGAACGCGTTTGAGTTCCATCTCGGCCCAGTCGGTAATGGCATGGTTGCGCGCGGTCTGCGCCGCACGATAGCGGGCCAGGAACTCCGGCGAGTACGGCGGACCGTTCGCCTCGTCGAACAGGTCGAGCTCGGGATCGGTGGCGACGGGATCGTTCTCGTCGACGACGGCGGCGTCCATCCACGCCGTCAGCACCTCGGGACGCCCGGGATGGGCGGCGGTGGCCACGTAGCCGTCGGCGGGAATCAACTCGCCGAGCCCGGCCGCCGGACGCATCCCCTCGAGCGGGGTCACGTTGGGTTCGACGGCCTGGGACTGATACGCGGCCATCAAGGAGCCGCCGCCGGAATTGCCCAGCAGCACAACGGTATCCACGCCCTGGACTTCGCGCAGCCAGCGGACCCCGACGCCGATGTCGACCAGGGCGTGGTCGAGCAGAAAGCTGCTTTCGAAACCCCGGAATCTGGTGTTCCAGCCGAGAAACCCGACGCCGCGGGTCGCGATGTAGTCGGCGAGATAGTGCTCGGAGAAGTCGATCTGGTAATGCGTGGCGATCATCGCCACCTTCGGCTTGCGCCCGACCGCGCGGTGGTACAGGCCCTGGCACGGATGGCCACCCGCGCCGGCGCGTCCCGCGGTGGGAGACGGCAGCCCGACGAACTCACGGATAACGCCAGCTGCAGGAGTATGACGAGTCACTTCAGCGGCTCTCCTGGGGAGTAGATGGCCCGGTAGTAGATGTTGGCAAGCGTCTGGATGCAGGCCCGATCGTCGGGCTCGCCGGAGCGTGCCCCACTGAGCTGGATGTAGCAGAACTGGTTGAACATCGCCACGATCGCCTCGGCGATGAGCCGCGGGTCATCTTCCGCGCAGTATCCCTCGGCCTGGGCCCGTCGCACCGTCTCGGTGATGAAAGAGATTGGAATCGCACATATTTCGGCCCAGTACTGGGCGAAGTCGTCGTTGACCATCGCCAGCTGGGACACGCCGATCATCTCGGCCAGCCGGTGGCGGTAGGTGTGCCAGTGCGCGGCGGCGGCCTCGTACGCCCGCTCGCGATGCGACAGGCCGTGCCGGGTCACCGTCAGCGCACGCTGGTTGGCCTCGTCGCGGAAGCGCAGGGCCCACTGCCGGACCATCGCCTCTTTGGAGTCGTAGTAGTTGTAAAACGAGGCCGCCGAACGGCCCGCCTCCGTCGCGATGTCGGCGATGGTCGTGGCCAGAATGCCCTTGCGCGCGATGACCGTTCGGGCTGCCGCGTCGATCGCCGCTTGGGTGCGGCGGCCCCGGTGCGTCGGGAAGTCGGGGGACTGGCCTGGCCGGCGATTGGGCTCTGCCGCGGTCAACACGTGGCACACCTCCCTGGAGCAAAACTGAATCTGATGTTAGATTCAGATCTGAATCTTGGCCAGGGCCTGCACCTCGATTGGGAGCCGCAAGATGATCAAGCCGCACAACACCAACACGGAATTCGAGCTCGGCGGAATCAATCACGTCGCGCTGGTGTGCTCCGACATGGCACGCACCGTGGACTTCTACAGCAACGTCCTGGGCATGCCGCTGATCAAATCGCTCGATCTGCCGGGTGGTCAGGGGCAGCACTTCTTCTTCGACGCCGGCAACGGCGACTGCGTCGCCTTTTTCTGGTTCGCCGACGCGGCCGACCGGGTGCCCGGCATCTCGTCGCCGGGCGCCATCCCGGGCATCGGCGACATCACCAGCGCGGTGAGCACGATGAACCACCTGGCGTTTCATGTGCCGGCCGAGAAGTTCGACGCCTACCGGCAACGACTCAAGGACAAGGGCGTGCGTGTGGGCCCGGTGCTCAACCACGACGAGAGTGAGATGCAGGTGTCGGCGACGGTGCATCCCGGCGTGTACGTGCGCTCGTTCTACTTTCAGGATCCCGACGGCATCACGCTGGAATTCGCTTGCTGGGTAAAGGAATTCACCGACGGCGACGCTCAGGCGGTGCCGAAGACGGCGGCCGACCGGCGACCTCGGGTCCAGGCCGTAGGCTGACTGGCAAGACCGTGCGCAACCCGGGGGACGCCCATGATTACCGACGGGGTTTTGACCGACGAACAGATCGCGGCGTTGACGCCCGCACAGCGGCGGGAGCTGATCTCCCGTCTTGAGCAACCCTTGAGCGAGTTGATTGACCCGGAGTTGATCAGCCGGATTCGGCGTATCCGGTTGGGCGTCATGATCGGTGGCTCGATCGCCATGATCCCCTGGCTCGTCTACCTCTCGATGACGCTGCCGGAGAACTACGTCGCGCACAACTGGCCGGTCACCTGGGTGGGTTTCGATATTTTGCTGGTCGTGTTCATGGCGGCCACGGCCGTGTTGGGATACCTGCGTCGCCAGCTGCTGGTGCTTGCCGCGTTCACCGCCGGCGTGTTGCTGATCTGCGACGCATGGTTCGACCTATTGACCGCCGGACCCAACGACCTGCGGCTCTCGGTGATCACGGCGCTGGGGATCGAGGTGCCGGTGGCGGTCCTTTTGATCACCGGCGCGCTGCGAGTCGTGCGGCTTACGATGATGCGTTTTTGGCTGCTGAAGCCCGGGATGCGGCTCTGGCAGCTGCCGCTGTTTCCCTGAGGCCGTACAGGTTTGGGTCGGCGAGGCGGTCGAGCAGCGAGGCCAGCTGATCGACCAGCTGGTCCGGTTCGAGCCGGACGTCGCCGGCCAGCCAGGCGCTGATCGTTTGGCCGGCGCCGCCGACCGCGAAGTGCGCCCCCGCCTTCATGCGGTCGTTTGCCGGCATCCGCTCGGCGTCGCCGGCGTGCTGGCCCAGCAGCATGGCGAACAGCGCGGTGGACTCGGCGCGCTTGCGCACGATCACGGGATCGGCGCGCTGGGTGCTGAACAGCAGGCGCCCGACGCGGGCATCACCGGCGATAGTCCGCACGATATTGGCCATCCCCGCTCGCGTCTGCTCGTGCACGGGTACCGCCGCGACCGCGGCCTGCGTGGTGGCGGCCAGATCGGCGACGACCCAATCGAAGACGTGGCCGACGAATTCGTCCCTGTCCGCGAAGCTTTCGTAGAAGTACCGCGCGGCCAGGCCCGCCCGGCGGCACACGCCGCGCACGGTCAGGGCCGAGACGTCCTGCCGCTCCGCCCCCAGCAGGTCCAGGCCGGCGGCCAATAGCCGGCCGCGGCGAGCCGCAAGCCGTTCGGCGGCCTTCACCCCGCCGTAGGGCCGTGCGCTCTCGCTCATGAAGACGATCTTGACATCGGCGCGGCGTGGGGACAATATCAGGAAACAAGCGTTCTCACATTTAGCTCGGCGGCGGCCGCAGGAGGTTCACCTTGGCAATGCATGTCCACCAGCGCCACGTCGAGCGGGCGATCGCCGATCCGCCCCGTCCGCGGCCGCGGCGGCGCGTCCGGTCGCTGGGGATCGACGAGGGATTGATGGGCGTGGCACTGCTGGCTGGGCCGGCGAACGTGATCATGCAACTGGCGCGACCCGGCGTCGGCTACGGCGTGCTGGAGAGTCGCGTCGAGAGTGGCCGGGTCGATCTGCACCCCATCAAACGAGCGCGCACCACCTTCACCTACCTCGCGGTGGCCACCGCGGGCAGCGATGCGCAGAAGGAGGCCTTTCGCCGCGCGGTGAACCGGGCCCATGCGCAGGTGTACTCCACGCCCGAAAGCCCGGTGCAATACAACGCTTTCGACGTGGATTTGCAGTTGTGGGTGGGGGCGTGTCTGTACAAGGGCGGGGTCGATATCTACCGCATCTTCATCGGTGAGCTGGACGGCGAAGATGCCGACCGCCACTACCGCGAGGGCATGTCGCTGGCCACCACGTTGCAGGTGCCGCCCGAGATGTGGCCGCCGGATCGCGCCGCCTTCGACCGGTACTGGCAGGAGTCGCTGGCCAAGGTGCACATCGACGACGCGGTGCGCGACTACCTGTACCCGATCGCCGCGGGCCGGATGCGCGGGGTAGCGCTGCCGGGTCCGCTGCAACGCATGTCGGACGACTTCGCGCTGCTGATCACGACGGGGTTCTTGCCGCAGCGGTTTCGCGACGAGATGCGGTTGCCGTGGGATGCCGCCAGGCAGCGGCGGTTCGACCGACTGATGGCGGTCTTGCGGACGGCCAACCGGCTGTTGCCGCGATTCATTCGACGGTTCCCGTTCAACGTCCTGCTGTGGGACGTCGACCGCCGGATCAGGACGGGGCGCCCGCTGGTCTGACACCGAGCGCGTCCGGTTGATAACGACAATCATTTTCATTAAGCTCGGGTCGGTCAGGTAAAACTCTCCAGCCCGAGGGGTGGCCGTGACCGCGCCGATTTGGATGGCCCTACCGCCTGAGGTGCACTCCGCGCTGCTCAGCGGTGGCCCCGGTCCGGGGGCGCTGCTGGCGGCCGCGGCGGCGTGGGACTCGCTGAGTGCCGAATACGCTTCTGCGGCACAGGAACTCACCACGTTGTTGGCCGCCGTGCAGGCCGGTGCGTGGGACGGGCCCAGCGCCGAGTCCTACGTGGCCGCGCACGCCCCGTATCTGGCGTGGCTGACCCAGGCCGGCGCGAACAGCGCTGCGGCCGCCGCTCAGCATGAGACGGCGGCGACGTCCTACACCGCCGCGCTGGCGGCCATGCCGACCCTGGCCGAACTAGCCGCCAACCACGTCGTCCACGGAGTCTTGGTGGCCACCAACTTCTTCGGGATCAACACCATCCCCATCGCCGTCAACGAGGCCGACTATGCGCGGATGTGGGTCGAGGCCGCCACCACGATGGCGACCTATCAAGGAGTGTCCAGCGCGGCGTTGGCCGCAACGCCGCAAACCGCGCCCGCGCCGCAGATCGTGAAAAGCGATGCCTCGACCCAGGATTCGGGGGAGAACCCCTTCCCCGACCCCACCGTCGACAACCCGATCGATGACTTCATCGCCAACATCCTGAAGAACTTCGGGATCAATTGGGACCCCGCCCACGCGATGGTGAATGGCATTCCCTACGACGAATACACGAATCCGGGAGAACCGATCTACTGGGTCGTCCGCGCCCTCGAGCTCTTCGAGAATTTTCAGCAGTTCTTCGTCTACCTCCAGACGAATCCGGCGTTGGCGTTTCAGTACCTGGTCTCCCTGGAGATGTTCGACTGGCCGACACATCTCGCCCAGATCGCCAGCTGGTTGGGCAGCCAGCCGGCATTGCTGGTGGTTCCCGCCCTCATCGTGGCGGCGCCCTTTGGGGCCCTCGGCGGTTTCGCGGGGCTCGCCGGGCTCGCCGCACTACCCGCGCCCGCGGTCGTGCCGGCCCCGGCACTTGTCGCGGCCCCGCCCGCCTTGGTGCCCGTGCACGGATCGGGCCCCGTGACCGCGCCGGCCGCGGCGGCTGCGCCGGCCCCGGCGCCCGCGCCCGCTCCCACAGCGAGCGCGGTGCCCAGCGCCGCGCCACCGTCGGCGCCGCCGGCCGCAACTGGGACGGCTTTCGTGCCTCCGTACGTCGTGGGGCCTCCCCGCATCGGACTCGGCACGGCAATCGGCGCCGGCGCCAGCTCCAGCGCCAAGAAGAAGGCCTCCGAGCCCGATGCCGCCGCGTTGGCCGCAGCGAGTGCGGCACGCGACGCGGCGCGGGCGCGGCGGCGGCAGCGGTCGCGACAGCGTGGCCACAGCGACGAGTTCATGGACATGAACATCGACGTCGACCCGGACTGGGATGCGTCGCCGCCGACCGCGGCGTCGGAACGGGGCGCCGGCAATCTGGGGTTCGCCGGCACCGCGCCTAAGCGAGCGGCCGCCGAGGCGGCGGGCTTGACCACCCTGGCCGGTGACGAATTCGATGGCGGCCCAACGATGCCGATGGTGCCGGGCACCTGGGACTGCGGCGACGAGACGGGCCGTGACGGCCCGTCCGCGTAGTGTCGGTTGGGTGCGCAGTGAAGGCGATAGTTGGGATATCACAACAAGTGTCGGGGCGACGGCGTTGTTCGTGGCGACCGCGCGGGCGCTCGAGGCGCAGAAGCCCGAGCCGCTGGTGGTCGATGAATATGCCGAGTTGTTTTGCCGCGCCGTCGGCGGCCCCGCGGCCGACGTTCTCGACGGTAAGGCTCCCGACCACCCGCTGAAGACCGCGGAGTTTGGCCGGCATTTTGTCAACTTCCAGGGCGCTCGCACGAGGTACTTCGACGAATATTTCCGTCGGGCCGCCGACGCCGGCGTGCGGCAGATCGTCATCCTGGCCGCGGGACTGGACTCCCGCGCCTACCGGCTGGACTGGCCGGCCGGGACCACGATCTTCGAGTTGGACCGGCCCGAGGTCCTCGACTTCAAGCGTGAGGTGCTCACCAGCCACGGTGTGCAGCCGCGTGCCGAGCGCCGGGAGGTCGCTGTCGATCTGCGTGAGAACTGGTCACAAGCTTTGCGGGCCAGCGGCTTTGATCCGGCCAAGCCGTCGGCCTGGATTGCCGAGGGCCTGCTGATCTATCTCCCCGCCGACGCACAGGAGCAGCTGTTCGCCGGCGTCGACGGCCTGGCAGGCCAGGGCAGCCACGTCGCGGTCGAGGACGGGGCGCCGCTGCCGCCCGACGAGTTCGAGGCCGCGGTCGAGGAGGAACGCGCCGCCGCTGCCGAGGGCGACCAGCGCCTGTTTTTCCGGTTGGTCTACAACGAGCGGTGCGCGCCGGCCGACGAATGGTTCGGCGGGCGGGGCTGGACCGCGGTCGGCACGCCGCTGGCCGACTATCTGCGCGAAGTCGGCAGGCCGGTGCCCGAACCGGACACCGAATCCGGCCCGATGATCGCCCGTAACACCCTGGTGAGTGCCGTCAAGGCCTGAGGCCGCGCGAAGAATCTCCGATGAATCGGCCGCGCCCGGGAACTTTTCCCGGCCGCCCGCCGACTACTAGCGGCGTGATGCTTGCGCCGCCTCACAGCCCAGGCGGCCGTTGATCTCACCCCCAGGGTCCCGGGAGGCCGCGAATGACCGCGCCGGTTTGGATGGCACTGCCGCCGGAGGTGCATTCCACGTTGCTGAGCAGCGGGCCGGGGCCCGGAGCGCTGCTGGCGGCCAGTGGCGCGTGGAGTTCGCTGAGCGACGCTTATGCCGAGACGGCGGACCAACTGACCGGGGTCTTGGCGGCCGTCCAGTCCGGCGCGTGGGAAGGCCCGAGCGCCGAGCAGTATGTCAGCGCGCACGCGCCCTACCTGGCGTGGCTGACGCGGGCCAGCGCCGATAGCGCGGCCGCGGCCGCCCAGCACGACGTCGCGGCGGCCGCCTACACCGCGGCGTTGGCCGCGATGCCGACCCTGCCCGAGCTCGCCGCCAACCACGCCGTCCATGCGGTGTTGGTGGCCACCAACTTCTTCGGCATCAACACCATCCCGATCGCCGTTAATGAGGCCGACTACGCGCGCATGTGGGTCCAGGCGGCCACCACGATGACCACCTATCAAGCGGTGTCCACCGCGGCGGTGGCATCTGCACCGCAAACCGGTCCGGCGCCGGTCATCATGCACGCCGACGACGGCAGCGGCGATGACAGCGACGATGACGGCGGAATCGTCGACAACGACGGCGGCGACCCGACCCAGCTGAGCTGGTGGGTCAACCGCATCCTCGAGATATTCCAAACCATCGGAAGGGATTTGGAGGAATTTCAGACGGACCCGCTCGATGCGCTGGAGGATTTGTTCCGCGACATTCCGTTGCTCATCGCCGACGAATTCGAGCACCTCGGCGAGGCCCTGCAGACCTTCCCCCAGCTTGCGACGATTCCCTTCTTGGTACCGGCGGCATTTGGGGCAGGCATCGCAAGCTTCGGCCTGCTGGCCGAGATCCAGCCCGACGTGGCCCCCGCACCCGCCGCCGCGGTGCCCGCACCGCCGCCCCAAGCGCCCGGCGCGACCGTCGTCACCGCCACCCCGGTCGTGAGCGCTCCCGCGGCCGCGGCCCCGGCGCCGTCCTCCACCCCGACGCCGGCGCCCGCGCCCGCGACGGCCCCGACAGCTGTACCCGCACCCCCACCGCCGCCGCCGGTCACCGGTGTCGAGGCCGTCGCCTATCCCTACCTGGTTGGCGGACCCACGATCGGGACGGACACCGGCCTGAGCACCAGTGCGCGGCGGAAGGCGCCGGAGCCCGATACCGCCTCGGCCGCCGCGGCGGCCGCAGCGTCAGCGCGCGGGGAGCGAAGGGCGCGCCGGCGGCGACGCGCAACGATGGACGACCATTACCGCGGCTACGAATTCATGGATCTGGACTCCGAACGGGGTGCGGGTCCCGACGCGAGCCGGCTGAGCTCGGCGGTGGCGTCCGAGCGTGGTGCGGGGCCACGGGGTTTTGCCGGAACGGCGCACAAGGAGATGGGCGCGGCCACCGGGTTGGCCACGCTCGCGGGTGACGAATTCGGCGATGGGCCGGCGCTGCCGATGGTGCCCAGTACCTGGCAATCGGACGCACCGAAAGATCCAGCCTGAATGTTTTGCTAATGAAAATCATTTTCAGTAAGCTGCCCTGCTTAGTAGGGCGCAACCGGGAAGAGGGTCGATGATCGTGCCGAATGCCCTGATCAATGGCCCCCGGACCACCAGTTCTGCGGCGAATCAAGGGAGCCCGGAAGCCTCGACAGTTAGCTTATGCAATGCTAACTTCAGGCGGTCAGGTTAGGGGAGGCTACATAAATGCGAGGAAGCTGCCGTGGAACGCGGTGACACGGGAATGCTGACGGCTCGGCCCGCCAACTCCCGGCCCGACGGGAGGGTGGACGGCGATATCGTCAGCCGGTTCGCCACGTGCTGCCGGGCGCTCGGCATCTCTATCTATGAACGGCAGCGTCCCGCCGACCTGGTGGCCGCGCGTTCGGGCTTCACCGCGCTGACCCGGATCGCTCACGAGCAGTGCGACGCGTGGACGGGGCTGGCCGCCGCCGGCGACCTGTCCCTCCGCGTACTCGACGCCGTGTGGCGCACCGCGAGCACTGCCGGGGTATTGCAGCGCGAAGTGGAACTGGCGCCCGGGGCATTGGGCTTCCGCTACGACACCGGCCTGTATTTGCAGTTCCGCGCGACGGACCCGGACGATTTCGCCCTCGCCTACGCGGCGGCCCTGGCCGACGCCGGGAAATTCGCCGACGCCGACAAGTTGGTTTCGGCCGTCACCGAGCGCCGCCCGAGCTGGCGTGAGGCCCGCTGGGTCTCGGTGGTGGTCAACTACCGCGCCGAACGATGGTCGGACGTCGTCAAGCTCTTGACGCCGATCGTCAACGACGCCGACCTCGACGACGCCTTCTCCCACGCGGCGAAGATCACCCTGGGCACCGCGCTGGCCCGGCTGGGCATGTTCGCGCCGGCCCTGTCGTATCTCGAGGAGCCCGAGGGGCCCGTCGCGGTGGCGGCTCTCGACGGCGCACTGGCCAAAGCGCTGGTGCTCCGGGCCCACGTCGACGAGGAGTCCGCGGCCGAAGTGCTGCAGGATCTGTACGCGGCGCACCCCGAGAACGAGCAAGTCGAACAAGCCTTGTCCGACACCAGTTTTGGGATCGTCACTACCACCGCGGCCCGGATCGAAGCCCGTACCGACCCATGGGACCCGGACACTGAGCCCAGTCCCGGCGATTTCGTCGACCCCGGGGCCCAGGAGCGCAAGCGCGTCCTGCTGCACGAGGCCGAACGCGAGCTCGACGAATTCATCGGCTTGGACAAGGTCAAGGACCAGGTGGCCCGGTTGAAGAGCGCGGTGGCCATGGAGCTGGTGCGCAAGCAGCGCGGGCTCGAGGTCGCGCAGCGCACCCACCATCTGGTTTTCACCGGGCCGCCGGGAACCGGTAAGACCACCATCGCCCGGGTGGTCGCCAAAATCTATTGCGGCCTAGGCCTTTTGAAGCGGGAAAACATCAAGGAAGTGCACCGCGCCGACCTCATCGGCCAGCACATCGGGGAGACCGAGGCCAAGACCAACGCGATCATCGACAGCGCCCTGGACGGAGTGCTGTTCCTCGACGAGGCTTACGCGCTGGTGGCCACCGGTGCCAAGAACGACTTCGGCCTGGTGGCCATCGATACCCTGCTGGCGCGGATGGAGAACGACCGGGACCGTCTGGTCGTCATCGTCGCCGGCTATCGTGCCGACCTGGATCGGTTCCTTGACACCAACCAGGGTCTGCGGTCGCGCTTCACCCGCAGCATCGACTTCCCGTCATACAAGCCGGCGGAGCTGATAGAGATCGCCAACTTCATGGCCGCCAAGCGCGACAGCGCGTTCGACCAGGCCGCGCTGCAGGATCTCGAGGCATTGTTCGCGCATCTGGCCGAGTCGTCGAAACCCGACGCGGCCGGCGTCGAACGGCGCGGCCTGGACATCGCGGGCAACGGCCGCTTCGTGCGCAACGTGGTCGAAAAGTCCGAAGAGGAACGCGAATTCCGGCTGGACCACTCCCAGCACGCCGAAACCGGCGAGTTCACCGATGAGGAGCTGATAACGATCACCGCCGAGGACGTGCGCAATTCGGTTGAGCCGCTGCTGCAGGGGCTCGGTCTGCAGGAGCCGGCATGACCAATCCGGAGCAACCAGAGGAGCGGCGGTCGTTCTCCTCGCGAACCCCGGTCAACGACAACCCCGATCAGGTCGTCTACCGCCGCGGTTTCGTCACCCGTCATCAGGTGACCGGCTGGCGTTTCGTGATGCGCCGCATCGCCTCCGGTATTGCCTTGCACGACACCAGGATGCTCGTCGACCCGCTGCGCACCCAGTCGCGCGCGGTGCTGATGGGCGTCCTGATTCTGGCCACCGGCCTGGCGGGCTGTTTCGTGTTCTCGTTGATCCGGCCCAACGGGCAGGTGGGCAATAACGCGGTCCTTGCGGATCGCTCCACCGCAGCGCTGTATGTGCGAGTCGGTGACGACCTGCACCCGGTGCTCAACCTGACGTCGGCCCGGCTGATCGTCGGCCATCCGGTGAACCCGACCACCGTGAAAAGCACTGAGCTGGACCGGTTTCCGCGGGGCAACCTGATCGGCATTCCCGGCGCCCCGGAACGCATGGTGCAGAACGCTTCGCACGACGCGAACTGGACCGTGTGCGACGCGGTCAGCGAGCCCGCCCAAGGCGGACACGCCGCCCACAGCACCGGCGTCACCGTGATGGCCGGCCCCCCTGACAGCCGGGGCGCTCGGGCGGCGACGCTCGAATCCGGGCAGGCGGTCCTCGTCGACTTCGCCAACGACAAGGGCAGCAGCACCTGGCTGCTGTGGGGCGGCCGGCGCAGCCAGATCGACCTGGCCAACCACGCGGTCACCAACGCCCTGGGCCTGGGAACCGCCGACCTGCCCGCGCCGCGGCCCATCGCCGCGGGGTTGTTCAATGCGATCCCCGAGGCTCCGTCCCTGACGGCGCCGGGCATCCCCAATGCCGGTGCGCCCGCGAACTTCGGCGTGCCCGCCCCGATCGGTGCCGTGGTGGTGTCGTACGCCCTGGAGCAGAGCCCATCGGGCGCGGCGCGGTACTACGCGGTATTGCCCGACGGCCTGCAGCCGATCTCGCCGGTGCTCGCCGCGATCCTGCGCAACACCAATTCCTATGGCCTGGACCAACCGCCGCGGCTCGGGGCCGACGAGGTGGCCAAGCTCCCGGTGTCGCGGATGCTGGACACCACGCGCTATCCCGACCGCCAGATCGCCCTCGTCGACGCTTCCAAAAACCCCGTCACGTGTGCGTACTGGAGCAAACCGGCCGGCGCTGCCACCAGTTCGCTGAGCCTGCTGTCCGGGTCGGCGCTGCCGGTGCCCGACGCGGTGCGCACCCTCGACCTGATCGGCGGCGGTTCGCCGGCGACGGCCACCCGGGTCGCGCTGGCGCCCGGGACCGGCTACTTCACGCAGACCGTGGGCGGCGGCCCGACGTCGCCGGGCACTGGTGCGTTGTTCTGGGTCTCCGATACCGGGGTGCGCTACGGCATCGACAACGAGGCCGACGCCGCGACCGGAGCCGCCGGACACGGCAAAACCGTTGAAGCCCTTGGCCTCAACGCGCCCGCCATTCCGATCCCCTGGTCGATGCTGTCGCTGTTCGCGAACGGCCCCACGCTATCGCGCGCCGACGCGCTGCTCGCCCACGACGGCTTGCCACCCGACAGCAGGCCCGGCCGGCCGGCTGCTGCTGAGCGGGGAGCCGAAGGAGAACCCCGATGAGCCGACTGATCTTCGAAGCCCGGCGCAGGCTGGCGCCGCCGAGCACCCGCAAGGGCAGCATCAGCATCGAGCCGCCGCCGGAGCTGCCCAGGGTGATCCCGCCGTCGCTGCTGCGGCGTGCGATGCCGGTCGTGATCGTGATGCTGATCGTCGGCATGGTCGTCGCGTTGTTCGCCACCGGGATGCGGGTGATCTCCCCGCAGACCCTGTTCTTCCCGTTCGTGTTGCTGCTGGCGGCCACCGCGATGTATCGCGGCACCGGCAACAAGAACCGCACCGAAGAGGTCGACGCCGAGCGGGCCGACTACCTGCGCTACCTGTCGGTGGTGCGGGACAACATCCGCACCCAGGCCGCCGAACAGCGCGCGGCTGCCCAGTGGTCGCATCCGGACCCCACCGCCCTGGCGACGGTGCCCGGATCGCGTCGTCAGTGGGAGCGGGACCCGCACGACGCCGACTTCCTGGTGGTGCGGGCGGGCCGGCACGAGGCGCCGCTCGCGACCGCGCTGCGAGTCAAGGACACCGCCGACGAGATCGATCTGGAACCGGTGTCGCACAGCGCTTTACGCAGCCTGCTCGACACCCAGCGCACCGTCCGCGACGTGCCGACCGGAATCGATCTGACGAAGGTCTCGCGGATCACCGTGCTGGGTGACGCCGACGAGCTGCGGGCGGCGTTGCGCGCGTGGATTGCTCAGGCCGTGACGTGGCACGACCCGACCGTGCTCGGGGTGGCGCTGGCGACCCGCGACCCGGAGGGCCGCGACTGGTCCTGGCTGAAGTGGTTGCCGCACGTCGACATTCCCGGTGAGCTCGACGGCGTCGGCCCCGCGCGCTACCTGTCGAGCAAACCCGACGAGCTGATTTCGCTGCTGGGGCCGGCCCTAGTCGATCGCCCCGCCTTCACCGGTGGGCCCGCAGATGCGTTGCGCCATCTGCTGATTGTCGTCGACGATCCCGACTTCGACGTGAACGCCTCCACGCTGGCCCTGGGCCGGGCGGGGGTCACCGTCGTGCACTGCTCGGACACCCCGCCACACCGCGAACAGTATTCGGATCCCGAAAAGCCGATCCTGCGCGTGGCGGGCGGAGCCATCGACCGCTGGCAGACCGGCGGCTGGCAGCGCTATGTCGACGCCGCCGATCAACTCAGCACGGACGAGGCCGCCCACTTGGCCCGTCAGTTGTCGCGGTGGGATTCCAACCCAACCCACACCGGGTTGCGCTCGGCGGCGACCCGCGGCGCCACCTTCAGCACGCTGCTCGGCATCCCGGACGCGTCGCAGCTGGACGTGCCGACGCTGTGGGCGCCGCGCCGCCGCGACGACGAGTTGCGCGTGCCGATCGGTGTCACCGCGACGGGTGAGCCGCTGTTCTTCGACCTCAAGGACGAGGCCGAGGGCGGCATGGGCCCGCACGGCCTGATGATCGGTATGACCGGCTCCGGGAAGTCGCAGACGCTGATGTCGATTCTGTTGTCGCTGTTGACAACTCACTCGGCCGACCGGCTGATCGTCATCTACGCCGACTTCAAGGGTGAGGCCGGCGCGGACAGTTTCCGCAACTTCCCGCAGGTCGTCGCGGTGATCTCGAACATGGCCGAGAAGAAGTCGCTGGCCGACCGCTTCGCCGACACGCTGCGGGGCGAGGTCGCCCGCCGCGAGTCACTGCTGCGCGAGGCCGGCCGCCAGGTTCAGGGCAGCGCATTCAACTCCGTGGTCGAGTACGAGAACGCCATCGCCGCCGGTCATGACTTGCCGCCGATCCCAACGCTGTTCGTGGTCGCCGACGAGTTCACCCTGATGCTCGCCGATCATCCGGAATACGCGGAGCTGTTCGACTACGTGGCGCGCAAGGGCCGCTCGTTCCGCATCCACATCCTGTTCGCGTCCCAGACGCTGGACGTGGGCAAGATCAAGGACATCGACAAGAACACCTCGTACCGAATCGGGTTGAAGGTGGCCAGTCCCAGCGTTTCTCGCCAGATCATCGGCGTGGAGGACGCCTACCACATCGAGTCGGGCAAGGAACACAAGGGCGTGGGCTTCCTGGTGCCCGCCCCCGGAGCGGCCCCGATCAAATTCCGCAGCACCTACGTCGACGGAATCTACGATCCGCCACAAACGGCCAAAGCGCTTGTGGTGCACTCCGTTCCCGAACCTAAGCTGTTCACCGCGGCGCGGGTGGAGCCGGATCAGACAACGGTGATCTCCGAGGCCGCGGACGAGGAGACGACCGGGCCGCCACGCAAGCTGATCGCGACGATCGGCGAACAGCTGGCACGCTACGGGCCGCGGGCGCCGCAGCTTTGGCTGCCGCCGCTCGACGAACCCATCCCGCTCACCGCGGCGCTGGCCCGGGCCGGGATACCGCAGCGGGAGTGGCGCTGGCCGCTCGGCGAGATCGACAAACCGTTCGAGATGCGCCGCGACCCATTGGTGTTCGACGCGACGTCGTCGGCCGGAAACATGGTGATCCACGGCGGAGCCAAGTCCGGCAAATCGACCGCGCTGCAAACGTTCATTATGTCGGCCGCCAGCCTGCACTCGCCGCGCGACGTCACGTTCTATTGCCTCGACTACGGCGGCGGACAGCTGCGGGCGCTGGAGGACCTGGCGCATGTCGGCAGCGTCGCGTCGGCGCTGGAACCCGAGCGCATCCGCCGCACCTTCGGCGAACTCGAGCAGCTGCTGCTGTCTCGGCAGCGGCGGGAGGCGTTTCGGGACAGGTACGGCTCGGCGCCCGACGACGGGTTCGGCGAGGTGTTCCTGGTCATCGACAACCTCTACGCGTTCGGCCGTGACAACACCGACCAGTTCAACACCCGGAATCCGTTGCTGGCCAAGGTAACCGAGTTGGTCAACGTCGGGCTGGCGTACGGGATCCACGTGATCATCACCACGCCGAGCTGGCTGGAGGTGCCGCTGGCGATGCGGGACGGCCTGGGTCTGCGCCTGGAGCTCAGGCTGCACGACGCGCGAGACAGCAACGTGCGGGTGGTTGGCGCGCTGCGCCGCCCGGCCGATGCGGTGCCGCACGACCAGCCGGGCCGCGGGCTGACGATGGCCGCGGAACATTTCCTGTTCGCGGCTCCCGAGCTGGACCAGGTCGCCGCGATCAACGCCCGCTACCCCGACATGGCCGCGCCGCCGGTGCGGTTGCTGCCCACCAACCTGACTCCCGAGGCGGTCGGGGCGCTCTACCGAGGCCCGGAGCGGGTGGTTATCGGCCAGCGCGAGGAGGACCTGGCACCGGTCGTCCTCGACTTCGCCGACAACCCGTTGCTCATGGTGTTCGGCGACAGCAAGTCTGGGAAGACCACGCTGCTGCGGCACATCATCCGCACCATCCGCGAGAACTCCACACCGGACCAGGTCGCATTCACCGTGCTGGACCGGCGGCTGCACCTGGTCGACGAACCGCTGTTCCCGGACAACGAATACACCGCCAACATCGACCGGATCATCCCCGCGATGCTGGGCCTGTCCCAGCTCATCGATTCGCGCCGCCCGCCCGCGGGACTGTCGCCGGCCGAGCTGGCGCGCTGGCGCTTCGAAGGCCACACCCACTACCTGATCATCGACGACGTCGACCAGGTGCCGGATGCCCCCGCGATGAGCGGTCCCTACCTCGGGCAGCGGCCGTGGACTCCGCTGATCGGGCAGCTCGCGCAGGCCGCGGATCTGGGGCTGCGGGTGATCGTCACGGCACGTGCCACCGGGTCGGGGCACGGGCTCATGACCAACCCGTTGCTGCGCCGTTTCAACGACTTGCAGGCGACCACGCTGATGCTCGCGGGTAACCCGCAGGACAGCGGCAAGATCCGGGGTCAGCGGTTTGCCCGGTTGCCCGCCGGGCGGGCAATCCTGTTGGGCGACAGCGACACTCCGGCCTATGTGCAGCTGGTCAACCCGCTGGTCGCCGAGTCCGTGATCGAGGGCGGCAGCGACGGCTTCGCCCACTGATGGTTAGTGAAACGAGAGGACAGGAGTAGCCATGACGTTGCAAGTGGTTCCTGAGGGGCTGGCGGCGGCGAGCGCGGCGGTGGAGGCGCTGACCGCGCGGCTGGCGGCCGCCCACGCCGCCGCCGCACCGGCGATCACCGCGGTGGTACCGCCGGCGGCGGATCCGGTGTCCCTGCAGACGGCCGCCGGGTTCAGCGCCCAGGGCCAGGAGCACGAGGCCGTCGCCGCCCAGGGTGTCGAGGAACTGGGCCGTGCCGGTGTCGGCGTCGGCCAAGCCGGGGCGAGTTATCTCGCGGGCGACGCCGCGGCGGCCGCTACGTACGGGGTTACGGGCGGCTGACAATGACCTCGCCCATCTGGATGGCTTCGCCGCCGGAAGTGCATTCGGCGCTGCTGAGCGCCGGTCCTGGACCGGGGCCGCTGCTGGCGGCCGCCGGCGCGTGGACCGCGCTCAGCGCCGAATACTCTTCGGCGGCAGCCGAACTCAGTGGGCTGGTGGGGGCGGTGCAGGCCGCCGCATGGCAGGGCCCGAGCGCGGAGCGGTATGTGTCCGCGCACGTGCCGTATCTGGCGTGGCTCGAGCAGGCCAGCGTCGACAGCGCGGGTGTGGCCGCGCAGCACGAGGTCGCGGCGGCCTCTTACGTCGCCGCTCTGGCGGCCATGCCGACACTGGCGGAGCTGGCCGCCAACCACATGATTCACGGCGTTTTGGTGGCGACGAATTTCTTTGGGATCAACACGATTCCGATCGCCCTCAACGAGGCGGACTACGTGCGGATGTGGAGTCAGGCCGCGACCGTGATGAGCACGTATCAGGCCGCCTCGGGACTGGCGATGGCGTCGGCGCCGCGAACCGCACCGGCGCCGAACGTGGTGAATCCCGGTGCCGGTGAAACCAACGACGCCGCGGTCACCGCCACGCAAGACGGCCCCTTTTCCTGGCTGACCAACCTGCTGCGGCAGCTGTTCAAATTCCTCCAAGATGTCGTTCAAGATTTCATCAACCTGCTGCAGAACTTCCTGACGAATCCGGCGGGGGCCCTGGGGGGCTTCCCATTCCTCTTCTTCGTCGCCTACGAGGTGATCACCAACCTGCTTGGCTGGCCGACGTGGGCCATGATCCTGAGCGCCCCGTTCGTGCTGCCGCTGGCGATCGGCATCGGCTATTTCCTGTTGATGGGTCCCGAGCTCGCGCCGGTCGCCGCGGGCGTCGGTGGTGCGCCGGCAGTCGTGGCGCCCAAGGGTTCCTCGGTGTTGCCGGCGGCGGCTATGGCATCGCCGATAGCGAGTCCCGCTGGGGCACCGGCATCCACGGCCGCCGCGAGTTCCGCTGCAGCGGGCGCGCCGGCGCCGGTAGCGGCGACCGGAAGCTTCGCCTACATCGTCGGTGGCGGCGGTGATCCCGAAACCGGGCTCGGACCAACGCTGGGTGGCCGTGGTGGCGTCAAGGCGCCGGCGGCGACCGTCCCGGCAGCGGCCGCCGCGGTGCCCAGCCGCGCCGAGGCACGGGCGCGGCGGCGCCGGCGGGCGGCCATGCGCGAGTACGGCGACGAATACGCGGACATGGATTCAGACATCGGCGTCCCTCCCGATTACGGAGACGACGAGCGGCTCGCCGCCGCAATCGCCTCCGGGAACGGCGCCGGACGGATGGGGTTTGCCGGGACCGCGCGCAAGGACGAGGCGCTGCAGGCGGCGGGGCTGGCCAAGCTGGCCGGCGACGAGTTCGGCGGCGGCCCTCGGATGCCGATGGTGCCCGGAACCTGGGAACACGACGCCCCGAGCGAACCCAACGGGGAAGGGGGCCGACATAGTTCACGAGACGGCTAGCAGGAGTCAGTAACCGAAATCCGAAGGGAGAGAAATCACTATGAGTCTTCTGGATGCTCATATTCCTCAGTTGGTGGCCGCGCAATCGGCGTTCGGCGCCAAGACGGCGTTGATGCGCAGCACAATCGGCCAGGCCGAGCAGGAGGCGCTGTCGGCGCAGGCGTTCCACCAAGGCGAGGCCTCGGCCGCGTTCCAGGCCGCCCACGCCCGCTTCGTGGAAGTCGCGGCCCGCGTCAACACCTTGCTCGACATCGCCCAGGCTAACCTCGGCGACGCCGCGGGCACCTACGTGGCCACCGACGCCGCGGCGGCCTCCAGCTACACCGGGTTCTGATCCCACCGACCAACACGAAAGGACTTGTGATGTCGCAGATTATGTACAACTACCCGGCAATGCTGGCCCACGCCGGCGACATGTCGGGCTACGCCGGCACGTTGCAGGGGCTGGGCGCCGATATCGCCACCGAACAGGCCGCGCTGCAGAACGCGTGGCAGGGCGACACCGGGCTGACCTACCAGGCTTGGCAGGCACAGTGGAACCAGGCCATGGAAGACCTCGTGCGCGCCTACCAGGCGATGTCCACCACGCACGAATCCAACACCATGGCCATGCTGGCTCGCGACACCGCCGAAGCCGCCAAATGGGGCGGTTAGTTCCGACTAGATGAGCGTCGAACCCAACGCCGTCGAGTTGACGGTCGATCACGCGTGGTTCATCGCCGAAAGCATTGGGGCGGGGAGCTTCCCGTGGGTGCTGGCGATCACCACGCCGTATCGTGATGCCGCGCAACGCGACGCGTTCCTCGAACGTCAAAGGGCCGACCTGACCCGCATGGGTCTGGTGACCGATGACGGCTCCAAGACCGGCATCGTCAACCCGGCGGTGGCGGACTGGATCAGGGCGGTGTGCTTCCCGGACCGGTGGCTGGACCTGCGCTATATCGGCCCCGGTGCGGCCACAGGCACCGGCGAGCTGCTGCGCGGCGTCGTCGCGCAGCGCGCCGGCGCAGGCTCGAAAACCATCGTCGCGTTGCGCACCGCGCAGTTGATCACGTTTACCGCAATGGACATCGACGATCCCCGGGCACTGGTCCCGGTCCTCGGCGTCGGGCTGGCGGGGCGGCCGCCGGCCCGCTTCGAGGAGTTCAGCATGCCGGCGCGCGTGGGAGCCCGGGCCGACGAGCGGCTGCGGTCCGGCGCGCCGCTGGCCGAAGTCCTTGACTACCTTGGCATCCCGGGCTCGGCACGACGCATGGTGGAGTCGGTGTTCGCCGGTCCACGCAGCTATGTCGAGATCGTCGCCGGCTGCCGCCGCGACGGGCAGCACGCCACCACCGACGTCGGAATGAGCATCGTCGACACCGCCGAGGGCCGGGTTCTGGTCAGCCCGTCGCGCGCGTTCGACGGCGAGTGGGTTTCGACCTTCAGCCCGGGAACGCCCTTTGCCATCGCCTGCGCGGTCGAACAGCTGACCGCCCAGCTGCCGGACGGCCAGTGGTTCCCCGGCCAGCGGCTGTCCCGAGACTTTTCCGCCCAGTACTCATAGCAGCAACTAGATAGAAAGAGAGCACGATGTCCCAGGAACGGCCCCAGTATTCGAGGGTCCAGTGACGTCCGGCACCGTCATGCCCATCGTCCGCGTGGCCATCCTCGCGGACAGTAGGTTGACGGAGATGGCCCTGCCCGCGGAGTTGCCGCTGCGCGAAATCCTGCCAGCGGTACAGCGTTTGGTGGTTCCCGCGGCGACTGACGACGAGTCCGAGGAGGCCGGCGACATCCAGGCCGGTTCCCAGCTGAGCCTCGCCCCGGTGGGTGGGGCGCCGTTCAGCCTGGACGCCAGCCTCGACACCGTCGGGGTCGTCGACGGAGATCTGCTGGCGTTGCAGCCGGTGCCCGTCGGGCCGGCCGCGCCGGGGATCGTCGAGGACATCGCGGACGCCGCCATGATCTTCTCGGCCTCGCGGCTAAAGCCTTGGGGCACAGCGCACATCCAGCGTGGCGCGCTGGCCGCGGTGATCACCGTGGCCTTGCTGGCGACCGGCCTGGGAGTCGCTTACCGGCTTGCGACCGGCGCGCTGGGCGGGCTGATCGCGGTCAGTGTGATCGCGGCCCTCACCGCGCTGGCCGGGTTGCTGGTCAGGCCCCGGGGGACGGGGACGGCGCTCTCGATCACGGCGCTGGCGCCGATCGGCGCGGCGCTGGCGTTAGCGGTGCCCGGGAAATTCGGAGCGGCACAACTGATGCTGGTCGCGGCCGGCGTCACGGCGTGGTCGCTGATCGCCCTCGTGGTTCCGAGCGCCGAGCGCGAGCGGATCGTCGGTTTCTTCACCGCCACCGCGGTGGTCGGGGCCGGGGTGCTGCTGGCGTCCGGTGCCGAATTGATTTGGCGCTTACCGATATTGACCATCGGCTGCGGCCTGATCGTCGCGGCCCTGCTGGTCACCATCAAGGCGGCTCAGCTGTCCGCGGTGTGGGCGCGCTTCCCGCTGCCGGTCATCCCGGCGCCGGGCGACCCAACCCCGTCGGCCCCGTCCCTGCGGGTGCTCGAGGACTTCCCGCGCCGCGTCCGCATAGGCGACGCCCATCAGAGCGGTTTCATAGCCGCCGCGGTGCTGCTCAGCGTCCTGGGATCGGTGGCGATCGCCCTGCGCCCGGAGGCATTGAGCGGCGTGGGCTGGTACGTGGTGGCCGCGACGGCGGCCGCATCGGTCCTGCGTGCCCGAGTGTGGGATTCGGCCGCGTGCAAGGCCTGGCTGCTCGCCCAGCCGTATCTGGCGGCCGGCGTCCTCGTCGTGTTCTACGCCGCGACGGGACGCTACGGCGCCGCGCTGGGCGCGGTGCTCGTGCTCACCGCGCTCATGCTCGTGTGGGTGGTCGTCGCGCTGAACCCGGGCATCGCGTCGCCGGAAAGCTATTCGCTGCCGGCGCGCCGGCTGCTGGGCTTCCTCGCGGCCGGTCTCGATGGTTCGCTGATCCCGGTCATGGCGTACCTGGTGGGTGTGTTCGGCTGGGTGCTCAATCGATGATCCGATCCGGATTAGCCTGCGCCACAACGGCTCTGGCCGTTGCGGTGTGGGCCGCTGCGCCCGCGTTCGCGGTGAGTCCGCCGGCGGTCGACCCCGGCGTGGCGCCGCCCGGCGGCACGCCGGGACCCGGGGAGCCGATGGAGCAGCGCGGCCCGTGCAGCACCTCCGGTGTCATCCCCGGCACCGATCCCGGCGTGGTGACGCGCAGCCAGGCAATGCTGAATCTGCCTGCGGCCTGGCAGTTTTCCCGCGGCGAAGGGCAGCTGGTCGCGGTCATCGACACCGGGGTGCGCCGCGGCCCGCGGCTGCCCAACGTCGACCCCGGCGGTGACTATGTGGAGACGACCGACGGCCTGACCGATTGCGACGGGCACGGCACCCTGGTCGCCGGCCTGATCGCCGGCCAGCCCGTCGCCGAAGACGGCTTTTCGGGGGTCGCCCCCGCGGCGCGGGTGCTGTCGCTGCGCGCGATGTCCGCCAAGTTCTCACCGAGGACTGCGGGCGGGGATCCGATGCTGGCGCGCGCCGCCGTCGACGTCGCGACGCTTTCGCGCGCGATCGTGCATGCGGCCGACCTCGGCGCGAAGGTGATCAACATCTCGACCGTGACCTGCCTGCCCGCCGACCGGCCCGTCGACCAGGCCGCGCTGGGCGCGGCGATCCGCTACGCCGCCGTGGACAAGGACGCGGTGATCGTGGCCGCCGCGGGCAACACCGGGGCGACCGGATCGGTGGGCGGCGGAACGTCCTGCGAATCGAACCCGCTTACCGACCTGGGCCGTCCCGGTGATCCGCGGAACTGGGCCGGCGTCGCGTCGGTTTCCATCCCGTCGTGGTGGCAGCCGTATGTGCTGTCAGCGGCGTCGCTGACACCGGATGGCCAGGCGTCGAAATTCACGATGGCCGGACCGTGGGTGGGTATCGCGGCACCGGGCGAAAACATCGCGTCGGTGAGCAACCGGGACGGCGGCGGCCTCGCCAACGGCCTGCCCGACGACCACCAGCAGCAGATCGCGCTGAGCGGCACCAGCTATGCGACCGCTTATGTGGCGGGCGTCGCGGCGCTGGTTCGTAGCAAGTACCCGGATCTGACGGCCTCCCAGGCAATCCACCGCATCACCGCGACCGCGCACAACGGTGCGCGCGCGCCGTCGAACGTCGTGGGCGCCGGCAGCGTCGACGCGGTGGCGGCCCTGACCTGGGAGCTGCCCGCCGGCAACGGGCCCGGCGCGGCGGCGGCGAAGCCGGTGGCCGTACCGCCGGCACCTGCGCCGAGAGACAACACACCACGGACCGTCGCGTTCGTCGGCACCGCCGCGCTGGCTTTGCTCGTCGCGGCCGTCGCCGGCATCGCCGCGATCGTCCGACGAAAGGAGACCACCCCGTGAGTGCGCTACCTACTCCAGGAAGGGGCCGAATCACCTTGGCGGCGTTGGCCGTTGTGCCCGCGGTGCTGGCCTACCCCTGGCACTCCACCCGCGACTACTGGCTGCTCGGTGTCGCCGTGTTCGCGGTGCTCGTGCTGTTCAGCTGGTCGCGTGGACTGTACTTGACCACCCTCGTGGGCCGCCGCCTGGCGATCATCGGGCGCCGGAGCGGGGTCGTGCCGCGGTCCGGCCCGCCCACCAAGACCACTGCGCTACTGCGCATCGGAGCCCCGGTCGGCGATTCGGATGTGCTGCCGCTGCCGGTGATCGCCGGGTATCTGGACCGCTACGGCATTCGTGCCGACAAGATCCGAATCACCAGCCGCGGCAACGAATCCGACGTGTCACGCCGGGAGACGTGGATCGGGCTCACGGTATCGGCCGCCGACAACCTGACGGCGCTGCAGGCCCGCTCGGCGCGGATCCCGTTGCAGGAGACGGCCGAGGTCGCGGTGCGCCGGCTCGCAGATCATCTTCGTGAGCTCGGCTGGGAGGCGGGCACGGTCGGGCCCGACGACGTGCCGCGGCTGCTCACCCCGAATGTCCGGGAGACGTGGCGTGGTGTGCAGCGCGGTGGCTCGGATCACATTGCGGCATACCAAGTCAGCGTCGACGACGGGTTGGCGGACACCTTGGACGCGATCCGGTCCTATCCGGCGCGCGAGACGTGCACGGCGCTGGAGATCGCCGCCTCCGGGCCGGGAAACCGGACCACGATCGCGGCCGCATGTGCATTCCTCACCGAGGCCCCGCCGAGAAGCGGTGCACCGGTGGACGGATTGACGCCGCAACGCGGAAACCACCAGCCGGCATTGGCGGCGCTGGATTTGTTGTCCACGCAACGCCTCGACGGGCACACGGATGCGCCCGCCGACCTGCTGACGCGGTTGCGCTGGCCCAGCGCCGCGGCCGGGAAGCACCGGGAACCGCGGACCGAGGCCGTCAGTCGAACATGAAGTCGTGCAGGAAACTGGTCATCCGCCGCAGATAATCGAGCTGACTGATGTGCAGCACGTGACTGCCCGGAAACCAGTGCAGCGCACAGTGATCCCAATGGTGCCACAGCATCACGGCCTGGTCCGGCGGGGCCATCCGGTCACCCAGGCCGGTGATGATCATCCGGCGGTCGACCAGCGGCCGGTAGTTCAAGGGGCAGTGATAGGACAGCCCGGCGTTTAACTCCGCGCGGCTGATGTGGGACAGCCGCAGGCCGAGCCCGACGAGTTTGTTGGCGGGGAACCATTGATCGAACATCGTCGCGGGAGTGACGACGGGACAGTTGGGAATGACGGCCTCGAGCCGGTCGTCGACGGAGGCCACGAGCGCCGACGTGTAACCGCCCAGCGAGATTCCGGTCAGCGCGATGCGCTCGACGCCGGTGTGGCGCAAATAGTCCACGATGGACCGAAAGTCGTGCACGGCCTGGGCCATCGCCTCCGCGAAGCCGCTGAGGCCGCCGGCGAAATAGCCGAATCCGCTGAACGGCGAGAACCTCTCGGCCCGCCGGCCGTGAAACGGCAGCGTGTACATCAGGACGTCGTAGCCGGACCGGTAATACCAAGGGAGGGAGAAGAATCGCCCGTTGGCCAGATACGACGAGCCCATGAAACCGTGGATGACGCACAGCGTCGGGCGCGGTCCGTCGTCGTGGCGCCAATGCTGCGCACGCACGATGTTGTTGGACCCCCACGCGCTCCATTGCCGGCGCATGGCCGGATTGATCGCCGTGAAACTGCTGGGGAACGCGATGTTGTCCACGGTGCCGCGGGCAATCCACTCCGCGAGCCGACTGGCGGGCCGCGACGACACCCGCGGCAGATCGGTGGGCGCCGGAAACGAAACCACCGGATCGTGCTCGGCCGCCAGCTCGGCGTAGAAGTTCAGGTTGTCGCGTTCGGTGGACGCGGCCTGGCGCACCGAGGTGGCGAGAACCACCGGTGCAACCGTGGTCGCCAACACCGACGAGACCCAGGTGCGCAGCGCGAGATCCCCGACAGCGGATGCCTCGACGACCATCCGATCGCGAGACGACAACGCGGAGCGCGGCGGCAATCCCTCGGCGCCGGGCGGGACGTCGGCGCCGGGAGCGTCGGGAAGGGGGATGGGCGTGGGATCGAACGTCACGAACGCCGATGCTAGCCCGCCGGGCTGCGGCGTTTGGCCGTTTCGAATCGGCTCTGTGGAATGGGGCCCACTCGGGCGGCGCCGGGAGCGCATACGGTAATACGGTTTTGTCTATCAGCGGACTAGCGACGGTATCGATCAGGAGGACCGCCATGTGGGATCCCGACGTCTACCTGGCATTTGCCGACCATCGCAGCCGCCCGTTCTACGACTTGCTTTCGCGGGTAGGTGCCGAGCGCGCGCGCCGCGTCGTCGACCTCGGTTGCGGCCCCGGCCACCTGACCAAGTACCTGTCCAAGCGTTGGCCCGGTGCGGTGATCGAGGCGATGGACAGTTCACCGGAGATGGTCGCGGCCGCCCGGGAGCGCGGCATCGACGCCACCACCGGTGACTTGCGGGACTGGAAGCCCAAGCCCGACACCGACGTGGTGATCAGCAACGCGGCGCTGCACTGGGTGCCCGAACACGCCGACCTGCTGCTGCGCTGGACCGGCGAACTGGTGCCGGGATCCTGGATCGGCGCCCAGATCCCCGCCAACTTCGACACGCCGTCGCATGCCGCGGTGCGGGCGGTGGCTCGCCGTGAGCACTACGCAAAAACCATGCGCGACATACCATTTCGTGTTGGTGCGGTGGTCCAGTCACCGACGCACTACGCCAATCTTCTGATGGACGCCGGATGCCGGGTGGATGTCTGGGAGACCACGTATCTGCACCAGCTGACCGGTGAACACCCGGTGCTGGAATGGATCACCGGCACCGCGCTGGTACCGGTCCGCGAGCGCCTCGACGACGAGGGCTGGGAGGAATTTCGCCAGGAACTCATCCCGTTGCTCGACGATGCCTATCCGGCCCGGTCCGACGGGACGACGATCTTCCCGTTCCGGCGGGTGTTCATCGTCGCCCAGGTCGGCGGCTCGCAACCCTCAGGTGGGTAGCCCCAACGTCGGCGCCTCTTCCCGATAACGGTCGACCCACTCGTCGGAGCGCTGGTTGGCCTGCCGTTCCAGCATCGGCGGGGGAGCCAGCTTCGGATCCTGCCCGAGCGCGACGAGAATGTCGGCGACGATCGACGTCAGGTTGCGCCACAGCACCGGGTAGGAGATGTCGATCGGTTCGATGGATTCCTCGTCGAACCAAGCGCGCCAGCTGGTTTCCTGGCCGCGGAGGTTCCTGACGATGTGCGCAATGGCGCCGGCGTGATAGTCGGCCCGCGAGTCGCGCTCGGCGTCCGGCTGGCCGCGCCACACCTGGGTCTGCACGGCGCGCCAGAACGACACCGCCTGCGACACCACGTCCGGTCGATAGACATGCACGTACACGGGCTCGCTGCCGATCACGTCGCGGATCGCCGCGCCCAGGGTGTCACCCGAGCGGTCCGGCAGTTTCGCCGCGCGCTCGAGCAGCAGCGGCGTCTGGTTCCACATCAGCTTGCCGCCCCAGATGCCGTTGGGCGTACGGCCGGAACTACGGATGTGCTCGCGCCACGCCTCCGGCGTCGCGGGGTCCGGGGTGCCGGGAACCAGGGGATCGAGCAGCCGCAAGATCGACTCGTCCTCGACGTCGGCGAACCACTGCCGGGGCTGGGGCGCCATGCCGGTGGACGGCAGGTATTGGAAGAACTCTTGCGGTTCCCCGGCGCATCCGGTCGCGCGAAGCGATTCCACCAGCAGTGTGCTGCCGCTGCGCTGTGTGGCGAGGACCAGATAGGACGTCGCGGCCATCGGATTAGCCTACCGCGCAACTCATTGCGGCAGAATCGCCGCGAATTAGCTTCACGCTGAACGCAACTATTGCTCGGGCGGCACTGCCTGTTCCTCCACACCGCGGTCGACGGCGATCGCCGAGCGGCTGGTGGGTGCCCTGTGGTGGATCCGCAGATAGGTCTCGGTATAGCGCTGCGCTATGCGGGTGCCGGCGAAGTCCGACGGAATGACGTCCCCGGTTCGCTGGCGCCAATCATGTAGGCGCACAGCCAGATCGGCCGCGATCACCTCCATCCCGGTGCCGCCGCCGGTCAGCAGGTTGACCGTCTCGGTGGGGTCCGCGCGCAGATCGTAGAGTTCGCGCTGTGGCCGCGGCGCCTTGACGAAGGGTGCGACGGCGATGCCGGACGGGCTTTCCTCGATGTCCCACGGCAGGTCCAGCACCGGCCGCGGCACGTAGTTCTCGATGTAGCTGTATTCCTTTGTGCGGATTGCGCGGATCGGGTCGAAGGAGTCGTGATAGGTCTTCATCGTGTAGACGTGGTCGCGCACCGGGTCGGCGTGGTTGTCCGGTGTAAGCAGGGCGTGCGCGTGCGAAACGCCGTCGACTTCGGCCGGGATCTCGAGGCCCAACAGGTCCAGCAGGGTGGGGACCAGGTCCACGCCGCTGAACAGCTCGTCGTAGACCCGGGCCGCGATGTTCCGGTTGGTGGGCGGGCGGATCATCATGGCGATGCCCGTTCCGGCGTCGTACAGCGTGGATTTCGCGCGCGGGAACGCGGCGCCGTGATCGGTCAGGAACACCACCCAGGTGTTGGCGTCCAGTCCGGTCTCGGCCAGCGTGTCCAGGAGCTCGCCCACCGCGGCGTCCGCGGTGGCGATGGATCCGTAAAAATCCGCGAGATCCTGGCGCACCTCCGGGGTGTCCGGCAGGTAGTCGGGCAGCTCGACGGCTGCGCGATCGGCCGGCTCATAGCGATCGCGCGGGAAGGGTCGGTGGGTTTCGAAGAACCCGGCCGTCAACAGGAACGGTTGCTCGGACAGCACCGGCGCGCCCTGGTGCAGCCAGTCCCGGACCCTGTCCACCACGTATTCGCAGTAGGAGTTCGACACGTCGAATTCGTCGAAGCCGAGGCGTTTGGGATACGACGTCTCGTGCTGCATACCGAAAAGCGCTGAGTACCAACCCGATCCGGACAATATCTGGGGAAGGGTGCGGACTCCGCTGCGGTATTCCCAGCCGTGGTGGGCCAGGCCGACGAGCCCGTTGCTCTGTGGGTAGCGCCCGGTGAACAGCGATCCCCGAGACGGGGAGCACAGCGGTGCGGTGGCGTGGGCACGGGTGAACAGGATGCCCTCGGCGGCAAGTTTGTCCAGGCACGGACTGGACACATCCGGGTTGCCGTAGGCACCGAGGTGGCGTCCGAGGTCGTGCCAATGCACGATCAGGACGTTCTCGCCCGTCGTTTCCGTCACATCGTCACCGCGCCGTTGTCCCGCGCCGGCTGGCCCCAGTGGTTTTCGGAGACGAACTCCGACAGCGGCCGCCCGACGGTCCAGCCGTCGAGTTCCAACGCCGGGCGGTCGGGGAATTCGGGCACGGGCCCCAGGCACAGGATGGCCACCGGTTCGGCGTCGTCGGGCATCCCCAGCAGGTCCGCCAACCGGCGCGGCTCGAACAGGGAGACCCAGCCCATGCCGAGACCTTCCGACCGGGCCGCCAGCCACAGGTTCTGGATCGCGCAGGACACTGACGCGAGATCCATCTGCGGCAGCGTCCGCCGGCCGAAGACGTGCCGAGTGCGGTCGTCACCCAGCGCCACCACGAAAAGCTCGGCGCAGTCCAGGATGCCCTCGACCTTGAGCGCCAGAAATTCCTCGGCCCGCTCTCCCAGGGCCTCGGCGGTGCGCGGGCGCTCCTCGTCGACGAGTGCGTGAATGCGCCTCCGCAGCAGGTCATCGGTGATCCGGATGAAGCGCCACGGCTGCATGAGGCCGACACTAGGCGCGGCGTGCGCCGCCTGCAGCAAACGCACCAGCACGTCGTCGGGTACCACGGCGCCCCGCACGAACCGGCGCATGTCGCGTCGCTCGGAGATCACCCGGTACACGGCACGGCGCTCCTGCGGATTGAATGCGTGATCACTCACACGGCCATCGTAAGAATCGCCGCGGAGGAAAATGCTTCAGAGCGGTCCGTCACGAAGGGAGTGTCGCGTGAAGCTTTCCGGTAATTTCCCCGCATTCGAGCAGTTGCCCACCGACGGCAGCGTCGCAGGTAGCTACGGCCAGCCGTACCAGACGGCCGACGGCGCCACCGTGATCCCGGTTTCCAAACCGGTCGGCGTCTTCGTGATCCGCGGCGGTGAGGCGCGCTGGGTGGCGGCCGTGGATGGCAACCGGGTCGCGCTGATCGGCGTGCTGACCGGCCTGCTGGCGGCGGTGATCGGCAGCTTGGCGGTGCTCCGCCAGCCGCCCTGGCCCCGGATCACGCTCACGGACTATAAGTGACGCCGACGGCCCGAATGACGTATTCGGGCGGCACGTCGAAGGCCAGCGACCGCAGCGGCAGCATGTCGAGCACGTCGTCCGGGATGGTCGCCTTGTAGTGCAGCTCGAGTTCGCCGCTGAACTTCGGGTCGACCTCGGCGACGTCGAGGTTGACCTCCAGTCCGGTCGCCGAAATCTCTGCCTTCGCCGCGCCCGTCTGGGGAACGTCCCAGCGCACATCGACGGTCGGACCGGCCAGCTTCGGCAGCATCGACAACGTCGCGAGCACCCGCTCCGACGTGAACACCAGCGAGCCCGAGTAGCTGGCCACGCTGTGCGGCAACCGCGCGCCCGGTATGACGCCGCTGAACCGCCGGGTCACCGCGACGTAGTCGGCGAGATAGAGAAGGCCCTCCGCTTCGACCTGGGCGTGCAGGTCGTCGGGCAGCTTGCCGATGCCGAACAATCTCCGGACAAAGACCGCCATGACGCCAGTATGACTCGGTATGCCTGAGACGGCTTGGCTGCTGGGGCCATGCTCGGCGTCGGTTGATCACGCCACGGTGACACAACCGGGCCCAAAACTTAACTTGACCTGGGGTTGTCGTCACCTGACCATTGACTCCATGCGCCGACTGCTGGGTTTGCTGTGCGCCGCGGCGTGCGTGATGTGTGCGTACGTGTTGTTTGCGCCGGTAAGCGGCGCGGCCACCCCCTGGTTCGCCAACTCGGTTGGCAATGCCACACAAGTGGTTTCGGTGGTGAGCACCGGCGGTTCGAACGCGACGATGGACATCTGGCAGCGCACCGGCGCCGGCTGGCAGGACCTGCGGAGCGGCATTCCCACCCACGTCGGCTCGGCGGGCATGGCGCCGCAGGCCAAGAGCGGGGTTCCGGCCACCCCGATGGGCGTCTACTCCCTCGACTCCGCTTTCGGCACCGCGCCGAATCCCGGCACCGGTCTGCCGTACACGCAGGTCGGGCCGAACCACTGGTGGAGCGGCGACGACCACAGCCCCACGTTCAACTCCATGCAGGTCTGCCAGAAGTCGCAGTGCCCGTTCAACACGGCCGACAGCGAGAACCTGGAAATCCCGCAGTACAAGCACGCGGTCGTGATGGGCGTCAACAAGAACAAGGTTCCCGGCGGGGGCGCGGCGTTCTTCTTCCACACCACCGACGGTGCCCCCACCGAGGGCTGCGTCGCGATCGACGACGCGCAGCTGGTGTCGATCATGAAGTGGCTGCAGCCCGGCGCGGTGATCGCGATTACGAAATAGCCCTTGGTCCCGAGTGTGAAAGATACGACGGGATCTCGGCGTGTCGCGTCGTGACATTCACGGTCGCGGCCTGATTCCGGGGCGTTAGGCCAGCGCGCGACCGGGCTTGATCTTAAAGTCCATGCCCGCCAACGACATCGTCGCGTCGTAGGTTCTGTCGTAACCGGTTCCGCTGATCTTCCAACCGGCGTCGGTGCGCCGGTAGGTGTCGCGGTAGAACGCGGCGCCGATCAGCATGAAGTTGAGGTCGGCGACGATGACCCGGTCCTGCAGATACCAGCTGCCCGTTGCGGTGTCGCCGTCCACGGTGATGTCCGGATGGGTCACCCGATGCTCGGTGATGACGTTGCCCGGCAGCGACGTACGCATGTACTCGACCAGGTCGGCGCGGTTGGTGAAGTGCAGTTCGTTGCCGATCGACGGGCCGTAGTCGGCCGTGATGTCCTCGGCCAGCGTGTCGGCGAAGTCGTCCCAGTGCTTGGTGTCCAACGCGCGCAGGTAGCGGTATTTGACTTGCTTGATGGCTTCGATGTCCGCGAAGTCTTGAGGGGTCATGACCGTCATTGCAGCACACGGGTGACCATGTCGATCAGGGCGCGTCGTTCCAGGCTCCAATCGATGGGCGTCCCGGCGATCATCTGCGCCAGCACCACGCCCCGCAGCGCGGCCCAAATCACCTCGGCCACACCGGCATTCGCGGGATCCTCGGTGATCAGCCGGCCAAGCTGGCCGATCGCCGAGTTCATCTCGAGCAGATGGCGCCGCGAGGATTCGCCCGCGCCGCCGCGCGTCACCCGCAGAATTTCGAAGGCCGCCATCGAGGTCGGGCTGCTGTAGCAGCTCCACGCGGTGTCGACGACGACTTCGATGCGCTCGCGCAGCGGCAGCTCGCTGACGTCCGCCGACGACAGGCTCTCGATGAGTCTGTCCACTCCGTCGTCGACGACGGCCATCAACAGCCCGTGGCGGTCGCCGAAGTGGTATTGGATGACCCCCCACGTCACGCCCGCGCGTTCGGCCACGTGCTTGGCGGTGGCGGCGGCGAAGCCCTCCTCCACGATGCAGCGGACCGTCTCGTCGATGATCTTGGCGCGGGTATCGTCGCCGCGCTTGCGCGGCGCGGTGGTGCGCCGGGTGGGACCGACCGTGCGCCCGGGTGTCTGGCCTGCGGCAATGGACATTGTTGACTGTATAACATAGTCGAGTCTATTTTTGGGCGATGAGCGGATCCCGATACGCGCAGTTGTCGCGCGAGCAGCTGACCGTCCTGGTTCCCGAGCTGCTGCTGATCGGGCACATGATTGACCGTTCCGGGATGGCCTGGTGCATCAATGCGTTCGGCCGCGAGGAGATGGTGCAGATCGCCATCGAGGAGTGGGCGGGCGCCAGCCCCATCTACACCAAGCGCATGCAGCGGGCGCTGAACTACGAGGGCGACGACGTGCCCACCATCTTCAAGGGCCTGCAGCTCGACATCGGCGCGCCGCCGCAATTCATGGATTTCCGCTACACCGTCCACGACCGCTGGCACGGCGAATTTCAACTCGACCACTGCGGCGCCCTGCTCGACGTGGAGCCGATGGGCGAGGAATACGTGTTCGGGATGTGCCACACCATCGAGGACCCGACGTTCGACGCCACCGCGGTGGCGACCAACCCCCGCGCGCAGATGCGCCCCATCCACCGGCCGCCGCGGGTTCCCGCGGACCGGCATCCGCATTGCGCGTGGACGGTGATCATCGACGAGTCCTATCCCGAGGCACAGAGCATTCCGGCGCTGGACATCGTCCGTCAAACCCGCGCTGCGACATGGGAACTCGACGCCATCGATCGATCCGACGAGGGACAGTCGGACTACTCCGGTCCGCTGCTCTCCGACTTCGACTTCGCCGCGTTCTCCCACTCGGCGCTGGTCCGGATGGCCGACGAGATCTGCCTGCAGATGCACCTGCTGTACCTGTCGTTCGCGGTCGCGGTGCGGGCACGCGCCGCCGATGACGCCGAAGCCGTCTCCATCGGCACCCGCGGCCTGATCGGCCTGGCCGGGCTGGCCGCGGAGCGGATTCATCGCGCACTCGGCTTACCGAACGGGATCGACGGGGCGATGCGGGTTCTCGAGCTGCACCCGCTGCTGAACCCCGCCGGCTATGTCGTGGCGGAGACCGAGGCCAACCGCCTAGTCGTGCACGCCTCGCCGGCACACGCCGACGGCGCGTGGATATCGCTGTGCTCGCCCGAATCCGTGCAGCCGCTGCAAGCGATCGCGACCGCCGTGAATCCGCGGCTCGCCGTTGAGGTTTGCGGCACCGATACCGACTGGACCGCGGAACTGATCGAAACCGACACGCCCGCAGCCGAACTGCCAGAGGTATCGGTGGCGAAAGTCAGCCGCGGATCGTCATTCGAGTTCGAGCCGAGGCGTTCGCTGCCGCTGACCGTGGTGTGACGTCCTGCCCCTTGTCAAGGGGTTTTCGGTACCGCTTCGGTGTCACAACCGCATCGACCGGATACCAATGGCATTGCAAGCCATCTGCTTTGAGCGTGTCCACGACTATGGTTAACGCTGGCCACCGACCCCTATAGACGAAAGTTTTCGATCTATGTACGACCCGCTCGGGTTGTCGATCGGGACCACAAACCTGGTCGCCGCCAGTAACGGAAGCCCACCGGTTGCACGCCGCGCCGTGCTCACTCTGTATCCGCACTGCGCGCCGAAAATCGGCCTGCTCGACGACAATCTGCCGTTGAGTGAACAAGGCGTGCTCATGCGCGGCTTCGTGGAGCGCGTTGGTGATTCGGTGCCGCTCATCTCCACCGACGGGTCCGCTCACGACCCAGACCTGCTGATGGTCGAGGCCCTGGATGCGATGGTGCTCGCCGCCGGCGCGGACGCGGCCTCCTCGGAGATCTCCATTGCCGTTCCGGCGTACTGGAAGCCGTCGACGGTGCAGGCGCTGCGCGACGGGCTACGAACGCATCTGGGCTTCGTCCGCAGCGGAGTGGCGCCCCGGCTGGTCTCGGACACGATCGCGTCGTTGACGGCCGCGAACGCCGAGCTGTGTCTCGCGGCGACCGGCGTGGTCGGGCTGCTCGATTTCGGTGGCTCGGGCACGTCCGCGACGTTGGTCAGCATCGCCGGCGATTTCGAGCCGGTCAGCCCCACACTGCGTTACGCGGAGTTCTCCGGCGACGAGATCGACCAAGCGCTGCTGCTTCGGGTCTTCGAGGAACTCGGACACGGCAGCGGTATCGACCCGGCCAGCACGGCGGCTGTCGGGCAGCTCGGCCTGCTCAGCGAGCAATGCCGCGTGGCCAAGGAGCGGCTATCCACCGACACGGTGACCGAATTCGCCGCCGAGCTCGGCGGCCGCCGATGCAGCATGACGCTCACGCGCGACGAGCTGGGCGACCTGATACAGGATCGCCTGAGCGGTTTCATCTATGCGTTCGACGACATGCTGGCCCGGCAGGGCAAGAGCTGGACGGACCTCGCGGCGGTGGTCACCGTCGGTGGCGGCGCCAGCATTCCGCTTGTCACCGAGCGCCTTTCGGTACATTCCCGCCGACCGGTCGTCACACCGTCGCAGCCGGCGCTCGCCGCTGCCGTCGGCGCTTTGATGCTGGCTTCCCGCGGTGAAGAACGGGACCTCCGCACGCGCACATCCATCGGCCTGCTCACCACGGCTGCCGGCGGCGACGTCACCGAACTCGCGGCCGGCGACGTGCTCGTGATCGATCACGACGCGATGACGGATCGCGAATTAGCCTGGTCTCAAACGGAATATCCCGGCGATGTGCGGTTGCCGTATACACCGGCCGCCTACGACGAGGACGGCCCGTCCGGCTGGTCGATGCGTCTCAACGTGATCGAACCGCCTCCAGAACCAACCTGGCGGCGATTCCGGCTGTCCCAGTTGATCATTGGGCTGTCCGCCCTGGTGGCCATGACCGCGGTCGGCGGCGTGGCCTACTCGCTCACGGGCATCGAACACCGGCAGGCGCCGCCCGCGCCCAGCGTCGCTCCGGCGCCGCCGGTCGTCAGCCCCCTGGTGCCGAGGCCGCTTCCCCCGCCGCCCACCGAGGTGCCACCACCGCCCAGCGCGCAACCGGTGCCCACCACCGTGCCGCCGCCGCCACCGCAGCCACCGTCGCCGCCGCCGCCGCCGGTGGTCGTGACCACGCAGCCCCCGGTCGTCACCACGCATCGTCCGGCGCCGCCGCCGCCGCCGCCGACGCAGCCGCCGACCACCACGGCCATGACCACGACGCCGCCGCCTACGACGACGACCACGACCGCGCCTCCGACGTCGACCGAGCCGACGACCACGACCACGACCACGACGGTGCCGATGACCACCCAGTGGATCCACGTTCCGCTGCTACCGGTGCCCATCCCGGTGCCGGTTCCGGCGAATCAGGCGCCGCAGACCCCGCAGGCCCCGCAATACCCCCAATACCCGCAGCAGTACCCGGACTATTCGGGTGGCGGTGGCGCCCAGAACCCGTACCTGAGCCCCGGTTACTAGCAAGGATCTTTGAACCGAGTCACTCCAGCGGCGCGCCCGGCAGCACGCGCGTAGCGTTGAAGAAGCCCCGATTCGGGCCAGGGGCTGTCTTTTGAATGCCCTCTTGAAGATGCCGTCGTGCCGATGCGTCGTCGAGAGGCAGCGGAGGACTTGGAGGCTCAATTTGGAGATCGTTCTCGGGGTGTCGATGGCTCCCACGACGGTCCGCATGATCCTCATCGAGGGGCAGGCCTGCGACGGCGTAACCGTCGACGAGGACGCCTTCGACGTGATTGCGGGACCGGACTCGGCGGCCTCCGGGGTGGCCGACCAGGTGATCGGCGCCATCGTCGGCACTCGCGAAGGCGCCGCCGAGGGCGGCTATCGGCTGACATCGACAGGGGTGACCTGGACGGACCCCGCCGAGGTCGCGGGGCTGCGCGATGCGCTCGCGCGCTGCGACGTCGGCGGCGTCATGCTGGTCTCCCCGCTGCTCGCCGCGGCTGCCTTGGCGCAGACGGTGGGTTCTTCGATCGACTACGAGCGCATCGCGCTGCTGTTCGTCGAGCACGACAGCGCGACGCTGGCCGTTGTCGAGATCGGCGACGGCTCGATCGTCGAGCTGCACCGACGGGCCGTGCCGGGAACGGGGGAACCCGGCCGCCGGCACGCCGTCGCGGCCGAGCTGGCGGCGATGGTCGCCGGCCTGGACACAACGGACCCGCGAGCGAACGGCGTTTTCATCGTCGGCTGTGGGGTCGACATTGTCGGAATCAAGACCGTGCTCGACGCGGAAACTGCGCTGGACGTGATAGCGCCGGAAGAGCCGGACATGGCGCTGGCCCGCGGCGCGGCATTGGCATCCGCGAACGCGCCGTTGTTCGCGTCGTCGACGGCCGCCCTGGCTTACGCGCTGGATCCGGGCACCGGAGAGCTGAATCCCGGCGCGCTCGCCCCGACCTATCTCGACGTCAGCGGCAAC
>NZ_MBET01000064.1:0-70679 GCF_001954215.1 Mycobacterium sp. IS-2888 | reverse complement strand
AGACTGGCTGCATGCCAACTGCTCTCATCACCGGGGCCGGCGGCGGTATCGGTTCTGCCATCGCCACCGCGCTGGCGCCGACGCACACGCTGCTCTTGGCCGGTCGGCCCTCTGATCGCCTGGATGCCGTCGCGGAGCGCCTCGACGCGACAACGTTTCCATTGGACCTGACCGATGCCGACGGGATCGAATCCAGTTGCGAAATCGTGGATGCTCTCGACGTGCTGGTGCACAACGCCGGAGTCTCGATCCCGGGCCACGTCGCCGAGTCGGGTGTCGAGGAGTGGCGCGCCACCTTCGACGTGAATGTCTTTGGCGCGGTGGCTCTTACGTTGGCGCTGTTGCCGGCACTGCGGGGCGCCCGCGGTCAGGTGGTATTCGTCAACTCCGGGGCGGGGCGCAAAGTCTCGCCGGGCATGGCGTCCTATTCGGCCAGCAAGTTCGCGCTGCGCGCATTCGCGGACTCGCTGCGCGACGACGAGCCGGAATTGCGGGTCACCACGATATATCCGGGCCGCACCGACACGACCATGCAGCGTGAACTGGTCGCGTTCGAAGGCGGCGAGTACGACGCCGCCAACTTCCTGCGGCCCGAAACCGTCGCGGCGGCGGTCGCCAGCGCGGTGGCGATGGCAGAACCGATACCGCCGCCGGCCCCGGTGATGAGAGCAGTTGGCATGCAGCCAGTCTACGGACGCCACCAATGACGTTGTGAAACAGTCAGTTTCACGGCCGGTTACGCGGTCGATTCACCCGAAGGGGCGGGTGCCGCTTCGCCGGAAGCCAGGCGCTCCAGCGGCGCCAACGCCTTCATCAGGGTGTTCAAGTCGGACTCGGGCAGCTGACTCAGCATTGCCGCGAGGGCGGCGTGCCGGTTGGCCAGCGACTCGGCATGGACCGCACGCCCACGCGGGGTGATATCGACGAGCACGGCGCGCAGGTCCGACGGGTCGCGGGAGCGCTTCACCAGCCCGATCTTCTCCAGCCGGCGGATCGCGACTGTCGTGGTGGGCGTCCGGACCCGCTCGTGCGCGGCCAGATCCGTCATCCGGATCGGTCCTTGATCGAGCAACGTGATCAGGATCGAGAGCTGCGCCAGTGTTAACTCGCCGGCTACGACGCCACTCGGATCGCCACGGCGCAGAATCGCAAACAATTTGGACAGCGCACGGTGCAATCCCTCCGCAAGCTCCGTCACCTCGGGCACGGTGGATGTGCTGTCCGCCATAGTTTGGCAGTCTAACCGGATATCGGGTGCGTACAAGGTAGCTATTGCCGACCAGTTTTAGGACCGGATTTCACGACTTTGCATCCCGTTCCGCAAAGTGATGGCTGGGCCGCTCTTTCAGAGCGCGATCGACGGCTCGGCGCAGGCGGCGTCGACGCCGGTGAGTATCCGAAGAGGCGCGGCGCCAACGGTTTCGGCGGGCGTAAATACCCTGCGCCGGTACAGTTCGGCCAGCATGGTCTGGGCCATCAGGTGGGAGCGACCGATGCATGCGGCCCGGGCGGCTTCCGGGTCGCGCCGGTAAATAGCGGAGGTTTCGTCTTCGTAGAACGGCAACATGTCGTCGCGGCTGCTCTGGTATGTCATCCAGAACACGCGCGGGATGAGGTTTTGCGAGGCGCGGATGGTGGCGTGCAGCCGCGGGCCCGCGTACTCGTCGTTGACGGTGCGCCGGTATTCCCCAGCAATTTCGGAAAAGGCCCGCCCTTCCTTTGCGCCGCGTAGCGATCGCATGAGCGCGTCGATTTGTCCCAGGATCCGCGGCGTGGGGTTTTCCGCTGCGCGGGCTGAGGCTATGCCGTTGAGCAGGCCGTCGAGTTCGTGATGCTCGAGGACCGTGGCTTCATCGAACCGCTCGACGAAAGCCCCTCGGTGATAGCGCGTGGAGACGATGCCGTCGTGTTCGAGTTGCACGAGTGCCTCTTGAATGGGGACACGACTTACGCCCAGCCCAAGCGCGATCTCGTTGCGGTCGACGCGGTCGCCGCTGCGCAGCTTCCCGGTCAATATCAGGTTGAGGATGTGGTTAACAACCTGGTCTTTTTCTTTGACCCCGTATTTCTTCGGCATCGGTCCCTTTCAGAACGCGCACCTGTAATCAGCGGAGGAAAGTTTCTCACGACTTGGCACGCGCGTTCAGGTTTTTCGCCGACGAATTGGAGCAAATCTCGAATCGAGGTCCTAGCGCTTATCGCGCCACTTGCACAGAGCCTCGGCGGCACTCAGGTCGTAGTCCGGGCCGTTGACGCCGACCGTCAGCAGCGAGGCGCCGAGGCCGACAAGGGTTTCGGCGTTGTCGATCAGTGAGCCCGAGTTGCCGACCGCGGCCGAGCGTTCGATTTCGGCCGGGTCGCGCCCGACGTCGGCGCAGTGGCGCCTGAGGACATCCGACTTGGCCGGGAACTCGTCGGCCGAGGTAAAGCTGTGCCAGATATCCGCGTGCTCGGCGACGAGCCGCAGGGTCTTGCGTTCGCCCCCACCGCCGATCAGGACCGGGATGTCACGGGTGGGCGCCGGGTTGAGCTTGGCCAGGCGCGACTTGATCCGGGGCAGGGCTTCCGCCAGGTCGTCGAGGCGGCTGCCCGCGGTGCCGAACTCGTAGCCGTACTCGTCGTAGTCCTTTTGTTTCCAGCCCGACCCGATGCCGAGGACGAGCCTGCCGTCCGATATGTGGTCGACGGTGCGGGCCATGTCGGCCAGCAGCTCCGGATTCCGGTAGGAGTTGCATGTCACCAGCGCGCCGATTTCGATGCGGGACGTCTGCTCGGCCCAGGCCCCGAGCATGGTCCAACACTCGAAGTGCGGGCCGTCGGGATCCCCGTAGAGCGGGAAGAAATGGTCCCAGTTGAAGGCGATATCGACGCCGATGTCCTCACAGCGGCGCACGGCGTCGCGAAGATGGCCGTAATGCGGGGCGTGCTGCGGTTGCAGCTGCACGCCGATGCGGATGGGGCGCTCAGCAGTCATGTGTGCAACCGTAGTCTCAGCGTGCCTCGAGCACCCCGCGCACCAGATCGATCAGTGCGCGCGGCTGATCGCTTTGCACCGAGTGCCCCGAATTCTCTACGACGTGTGCAGTTCGGAAATGCTTTGCGCGCCTGCGGAGTTCGGCCGCATCGTCGTCGGTGACGAAGCCCGATGAGCCACCGCGTATCAACGTGATCGGCGCGGAAAGGCTGTCGACGTCGTCCCAGAGTCCGGCGAAGTCGGGGAAGGTTCGGATGGCGTCGTAGCGCCACGTCCAATTTCCGTTGTCGAGCCGGCGGGAATTATGGAAGACACCCCGGCGCAGCGCCGTCACCTCGCGGTGTGGCGCCGCGGCGATCGTGAGGTCCAGCATCGCCTGGAAGCTGGGGAACTCCCGCTCTCCGTGCATCAGCGCGACGGTGCCTTGCTGTTCTTTGGTCAGCTCGGCGTGCCGTTGCAATGCCGACGGGGTCACGTCGATGAGAACGAGTTCGGGCACCAGGTCGGGCGCGACAGCGGCCAGCCGTATCCCGGTCAACCCGCCCAGCGACATGCCCACCACAAGGTCGGCGCTCGGTGCCAGCTCGCGCAGCACCGGCACCAGGGCCTCGGCGTTGTGCTGCGGTGAGTAATCGCCATCCTCGCGCCACGCGGAATGGCCATGACCGGGAAGGTCGACCGCAAGTGCGGGCTCCCCGACACCGACGATGACGGTGTCCCACGTGTGTGCGTTCTGCCCGCCGCCGTGCAGGAAAACGATCCTCGACGGCGAGTCACCCCATTGCAGTGCGCTAATCGGACCGGAACCGATCCGCCGCACCTGCGGCAAAGGTCCTGAAACCCCGGCCTGTTCGGCGTTTTCGGACAGCAGCGCGAACTCGTGCAGTCCAACCAGTTCGTCCTCGGAGATCTCGGTCACGATCTCCGACTCTATGCGTCACGCTGGCGTGACGCTCGAGCCACTACGCCCCGATGATGAACTCTTCGAGCTGAGCGCGCGCGACGTCGTCGGGCAACTGCTGCGGCGGGCTCTTCATGAGGTACGCCGAAGCGGGCACGACGGGTCCGCCGATGCCGCGGTCCTTGGCGATCTTGGCCGCGCGCACGGCGTCGATGATGACGCCCGCCGAGTTCGGCGAATCCCACACCTCGAGCTTGTACTCCAGGTTCAGCGGCACGTCACCGAAGGCGCGGCCCTCCAGGCGGACGTAGGCCCACTTGCGGTCGTCGAGCCAGCCGACGTGGTCGGACGGGCCGATGTGCACGTCTTTGGTCTTGAACTCGCGTTGCAGGTTGGACGTGACGGCCTGGGTCTTGGAGATCTTCTTCGACTCCAGCCGTTCGCGTTCGAGCATGTTCAGGAAGTCCATGTTGCCGCCGACGTTGAGCTGCATGGTGCGGTCGAGCTGCACGCCGCGGTCCTCGAACAGCTTGGCCATCACGCGGTGGGTGATGGTGGCACCGACCTGGCTCTTGATGTCGTCACCGACAATCGGGACGCCCGCGTCGGCGAACTTCTTGGCCCACACCGGGTCCGAGGCGATGAACACCGGCAAGGCGTTGACGAACGCCACTCCCGCGTCGATCGCGCACTGGGCGTAGAACTTGTCCGCCTCCTCGGAGCCCACCGGCAGGTAGGAGACCAGTACGTCGACGTTGTTCTCCTTGAGCACCTTGACCACGTCGACCGGCTCGGCGTCGGACACCTCGATGGTGTCCGCGTAGTACTTGCCGATCCCGTCGAGCGTCGGGCCGCGCTGCACGGTCACGTTGGTGGGCGGCACGTCGGCGATCTTGATCGTGTTGTTCTCGGACGCGAAGATCGCCTCCGACAGATCGAAGCCGACCTTCTTGGCGTCGACGTCGAACGCGGCCACGAACTTCACGTCGCGGACGTGGTATTGGCCGAACTTCACATGCATCAGGCCCGGCACCGTGCTGTTCGCGTCGGCGTCGTAGTAATACTGGACGCCCTGAACAAGCGAGGACGCGCAGTTTCCGACGCCGACAATGGCGACTCGTACATCCGTCGACGCCTGCGGCGCGTGTTGCTCACTCATTAGGGCGTTCTCCTAACTCAATAACGTGGTGTCGCGGTATTCGGGTTTGTGTGCAAGGGGTTACGTCTGCTCGGTGAGGCCAGGCATGGCCCGTTCCGCAGCAATGAGCTCGTTGAGCCACTTGACTTCGCGCTCGCTGGACTCGAGCCCGAGTTGGTGAAGCTGGCGCGTGTAGCGATCGAACGAGCTGCTGGCCCGCGCCACGGCTTCACGCAGACCTTCTCGGCGTTCCTCGACCTGGCGGCGGCGGCCTTCCAGAATGCGCATCCGCGCTTCTGCCGGGGTGCGGTTGAAGAAGGCCAGGTGTACCCCGAAGCCGTCGTCGGTGTAGTTGTGCGGGCCGGTGTCGGCCACCAACTCACCGAAGCGTCGACGACCCGCCTCGGTCAGTTGGTAGACGCGCCTTGCCCGCCGGACCGGGGTCCCGGCCGGGGCGGCATCCTCGGCGATCAACCCGTCGGCCTGCATGCGCCGCAGGGCCGGGTAGAGCGAACCGTACGAAAATGCGCGGAACGCACCGAGTAGGCCAGTCAGCCGTTTCCTTAGTTCGTAACCGTGCATGGGCGATTCGATCAGAAGACCCAGGATGGCGAGCTCCAGCATCGATTCACCCCCTTTGCTTGGCTGGTTACGACGGTCCGACGCCTCGCGTCATCGTATCGTTTCGATATATTAGCCACAACAGCACCTGGTGTTGGTGTGCTATTAGTCACCGCGAAATGTGCCCGGCCCGGACCGCCGGATAGGCCGCCTACGTGGGCAAATCCAACCGTTTGACCGTGCCGTCGCCCGCGAATGTGATCGAACCACCACCGTAATCGCTGGAGACGTACAGCGAGAGTGACAGCGCCCCCGGGGCGGTGGGATCCTTGCCGGGCTCGATGATCAGGTACATGGTTCGGATGTCGCCCTGCTTCATGTGCAGGGTTTCCGGGGCGCCGCGCATAATGCCCACGGTCGCCGCGATGTCGAACTTGCTCAGGTCGGTCGTCACGGGCCCGTCGGCGGAGCTCTTGGCGGAGCTGGTCGGATCGCCCCACCCGCCGCGGTAGGTGTAGTCGAGCACGCGCCGGTCGTCGGAGGGGTCGGGGCGGTCGAGGCTGGCATACGTCGGGTAGATGACCAGCCGATAGCCGACGGTGTCCCCGAACCTCTTGCGAGTTTGTTCCATCAGGCCGGTAAGCCCGCCGACCGAATGCAGCTGCGTGGGCGGGGTCAACACGACGGCGGCCACTCCGTCCGGCTTGGCCCCGGGGTCCTCGCGCCCACTGCCGAAGTCCAGCGGCGAGCCGGCGTTGCCGTAGAGGCCCCATCCGATTCCGACGCCCAATAGCACCGAGACCACGAACGCGGCGGCCAGCATGACCCATCCGCTGACTTTCGTCGGCGGCTTGGCGCCCCGCAGCTTGGCCGGGGCGTTGCTCACCTGCAAGTCGGCCAACAGCGCCCGCAGATCACCCAGCGTGACCGCGTTGGTGGCGCTGCTGACTCGTTGCCGGTGTTCTTCCCCGGACAGTTCACCGTCGCCCAGGGCGTTGTCGAGAATCGCGCAGGCTTCTTGTCGATCGGTGTCCTTGGCGCGGGTGGTCGACGTCGTCCCGCCACCAACGGATGCCCCGAACCATTTCGCCACGGCCATGATCGTAGAAGGCCGAGCCGAGTTCGGCACCGGATGTGACGAGCGATTACGGCGGCTCAGCCAGCGCGACGGCGTTGGTTGCATATCGGCGGCCGACATCGCGACGTACTCTGGTCAGCGTGCGACTGCAGCGACAGGTGGTGGACTACGCGCTTCGGCGGCGCGCGGTGCTGGCCGAGGTGTACTCCGGCCGCACCGGTGTGTCCGAGGTGTGCGACGCGAACCCCTATTTGCTGCGCGCCGCGAAGTTTCACGGAAAAACCAGCCAGGTGATGTGCCCGATCTGCCGCAAGGAGCAACTCACGTTGGTGTCGTGGGTGTTTGGCGAGCACTTGGGCGCGGTATCGGGCTCCGCGCGCACGGCCGAAGAACTGGTCTTGCTGGCTACGCGCTACGAGGAGTTCGCGGTCCACGTGGTGGAGGTGTGCCGAACCTGCAGCTGGAATCACCTGGTCAAGTCGTACGTGCTCGGCGCGGCACGCCCGCCAAAGGGCACGCGCGGCACCCGGACCGCGCGCAACGGCGCCCGCACGGCCATTGAGTAACGAAGGGCGCCACGACCAGTCGTCCGGTGAGGCGAGCGGGCCAGCGACTGAGCGCGTGGGCAAGCATGCGAGCACCGACCGCCCGGGCGATGGCGCGCCCCAGCAGCCTCGCCCCCGCCGCCCGCTTCCTCCCGACGACCGGAGGACGACGATCCTTCCGCCCGTCGTCGACGACAGGGCCCCCAGGCGGCGCGACCCGCTTGATGAGGTCAAGGCCGCGCTGGACGCTCCTCCGTCAAAACCCCTGCCGACCGACGCGATCGACGAGGTCAAGGCCGCGCTCGACGGCCGCTCGCCGACCCGTGCGCGGCGTGGCCAGCCGGTGTCCGGTCAGCGGCCGCCCGCCGGACCACCGCCTCCACCACGCCGACCCGGTGGGCCCGGTGATCCGATCGGACCCGACCCGCGAGTTCCAGGGCCGCGGCTGGATTGGAGCTGGGTCGACCAGATCAATTGGCGATGGGTGCGCCGCGGGGCCTACCTCAGCGCGGCGGTGCTGGTGCTGTTGCCGATCGTCACCTTCACGATGGCGTACTTCATCGTCGACATTCCCAAACCGGGCAACATCCGGACCAACCAGGTCTCGACGATCCTGGCCAGCGATGGTTCGGAGATCGCGAAAATCATTCCCCCGGAAGGCAATCGGGTCGATGTCAACATCAACCAGGTGCCGGTGCATGTGCGCCAGGCGGTGATCGCCGCCGAGGACCGCAACTTCTATTCCAACCCGGGGTTCGACTTCAGCGGATTCGCGCGGGCGGTGAACAACAACCTCTTCGGCGGCGGCGATCTGCAGGGCGGGTCGACGATCACTCAGCAGTACGTGAAGAACGCCCTGGTCGGTTCCGCCCAACACGGGTTGAGTGGACTGCTGCGCAAGGCCAAGGAATTGGTCATTGCCACCAAGATGTCGGGGGAGTGGTCCAAAGACGATGTGCTGCAGGCCTATCTGAACATCATCTACTTCGGGCGCGGGGCCTACGGGATTTCGGCCGCCGCCAAGGCCTACTTCAACAAGCCCGTCGAGCAGCTCACCGTGTCCGAGGGCGCGCTTTTGGCGGCGCTGATTCGGCGCCCGTCCTCTCTGGACCCGGCCGTCGATCCAAAGGGAGCCGCAGCCCGCTGGAATTGGGTGCTCGACGGCATGGTGGAAACCAAGGCGCTGTCGCCCAGTGATCGCGCGGCACAAGTCTTTCCGGCCACCGTGCCGCCCGATCAGGCGCGCGCGCAGAATCAGACGACCGGACCCAACGGGCTGATCGAGCGCCAGGTGACCAGGGAACTGATGGAGCTGTTCAATATCGACGAGCAGACCCTCAACACGCAGGGTCTGCAGGTCACCACCACGATCGATCCGAAAGCCCAGCAGGCTGCGGAGAAGGCGGTCTCGAAGTACCTCGATGGGCAAGACCCCGACATGCGGTCCGCCGCGGTTTCCATCGACCCGCACAACGGCGCAATACGCGCCTACTACGGCGGTACCGACGCCAACGGATTCGACTTCGCTCAGGCCGGCCTGCAGACCGGATCGTCGTTCAAGGTGTTCGCACTTGTTGCCGCACTCCAACAAGGGATCGGCCTGGGTTACCAGGTCGACAGTTCCCCGCTGACGGTGGACGGCATCAAGATCACCAACGTCGACGGCGAGAGCTGCGGAACCTGCAACATCGCCGAGGCGCTGAAGCTCTCGCTGAACACCGCCTACTACCGGCTGATGCTCAAGCTCAAAAACGGGCCGCAGGCCGTCGCCGACGCCGCGCACCAAGCCGGTATCGCGAAAAGCTTCCCGGGCGTCGACCACACGCTGTCCGAGGATGGCAAGGGCGGACCACCGAACAACGGGATCGTGTTGGGGCAGTACCAAACTCGGCCGATCGACATGGCATCGGCGTACGCCACGCTGGCCGCGTCCGGCGTCTATCACCGGCCGCATCTGGTGCAAAAGGTCGTCAACGCCGATGGGCAAGTCCTTTTCGACGCGGGCGGCTCGGACAACAACGGCGAGCAACGCCTCGACAAGGGTGTGGCGGATAACGTCACCGCGGCGATGCAGCCGATCGCCGCCTATTCGCGTGGCCACTCTCTGGCCGGCGGGCGGGCGTCGGCGGCCAAGACCGGCACGGTGCAGCTGGGTGACACCAAAGCCAACAAGGACGCGTGGATGGTCGGATACACGCCGTCGCTCTCGACGGCTGTGTGGGTGGGGACCGTCCAAGACAACGTGCCGCTGGTAACCGCTTCGGGCGCAGAGGTTTACGGCTCGGGCTTGCCGTCGGACATCTGGAAGGCGACCATGGACGGCGCGCTGAAGGGCACCTCGAATGAGACCTTCCCCAAACCGAGTGAGATCGGTGGTTACGCCGGCGTGCCAGCCGCGCCGCCGCCTCCGCCCCCACCGCCGTCCGAGCAGGTCATCCAGCCCACCGTCGAGGTAGCGCCGGGGATCACCATTCCCGTTGGCCCACCGACGACGATCACGGTCGCGCCGCCGCCGCCACAGGCCCCGGGTGGCGTCCAGCCGGGCGGTCCCCAGCCAGGTGGCCCACCACCCGGGGGCCCGCCATTTCTCCAGCCTCCACCGTGACCGGCGCTCGGCAGCAGAGCGCCATTTCGCCGCGACCGCTGGCCGCGGATTTGCGTAGTGCCGGCAACCGCGATTGCCCAAGCCACACCGACTCTCTGGGTGCCGCCCTGGCGGATGTGATCGGCGGACCGGTGGGTCGGCACGCGCTGATCGGGCGTGCCCGGCTGATGACTCCGCTGCGCGTGATGTTTCTGATCGGGCTGGTGTTCTTGGCGCTCGGCTGGTCGACGAAGGCGGCCTGCCTGCAGAGCACCGGTACCGGCACAGGCGATCAGCGGGTCGCCAACTGGGACAACCAACGCGCCTACTACGAGTTGTGCTACTCCGACACGGTGCCGCTCTACGGCGCGGAGCTGTTGAGCCAGGGCAAGTTTCCGTACAAGTCGAGCTGGATCGAAAGCGACAACAGCGGTTCGCCGCAGACGCGCTATGACGGCCAGCCGGCGGTGCGATACATGGAGTATCCGGTGTTGACCGGCGTCTATCAGTACGCGTCGATGGCGGTGGCCAAGACCTACACCGCGCTGAGCAAGGTCGCCCCCCTCCCGGTCGTCGCCGAGGTGGTGGTGTTCTTCGACGTTGCGGCCTTCGGCCTGGCGCTGGCCTGGCTCGCGACCGTCTGGGCGACCGCGGGACTTTCCGGCCGTCGCATCTGGGATGCGGCGCTGGTGGCCGCCTCACCGCTGCTGATCTTCCAGATATTCACCAACTTCGATGCGTTGGCAACGGGATTCGCGCTCGCGGGACTGCTGGCGTGGGCGCGCCGCAAGCCCGTGCTGGCCGGCGCGCTCATCGGATTGGGCGCCGCGGCCAAGCTGTACCCGCTGCTGTTCCTCGGCCCGATGCTGGTGCTGGGCATCCGGACCGGGCGCCTTCGTGCCTGGACCCGCACCGCTGGGGCCGCCGCCGCGACCTGGCTGTTGGTGAATCTGCCTGTGTTGCTGCTCTTTCCGCGAGGATGGTCGGAGTTCTTCCGGCTCAACACCCGCCGCGGCGACGACATGGACTCACTGTACAACGTCGTCAAATCATTCACCGGCTGGCGCGGTTTCGATTCGAAGCTGGGCTTCTGGGAGCCGCCCATGGTGCTCAACACGGTCGTTGCCGTGCTGTTCGTAGTGTGCTGCGCGGCAATCGCTTTCATCGCTCTGGCCGCTCCGCAACGGCCGCGGGTGGCGCAGTTGGCGTTCCTGATAGTGGCGGCGTTTCTGTTGACCAACAAAGTGTGGAGTCCGCAGTTCTCGCTCTGGCTGGTACCGCTGGCCGTGCTGGCTTTGCCGCACCGCCGAATACTTCTGGCGTGGATGACGATTGACGCGGTGGTGTGGGTGCCGCGCATGTATTTCCTGTACGGCAACCCGAATCGCGCTCTGCCCGAACAGTTCTTCACGACGACGGTGTTGCTGCGCGACATCGCGGTCATGGCGCTGTGCGCGCTGGTGATCCGGCAGATCTACCGGCCGGACGAGGACCTGGTGCGCTGGGGTGGGCGGGTCGACGACCCGGCGGGTGGGCCGTTCGACCGCGCCCCTGACGCCCCGCCCGGTTGGCTGCCGGACTGGCTACGCCCGCCCGCGCAGCGACGCCGGCCCGAAGCCGCCGAAAGCGGCGCGGAGACCGCGGCCGCCGCGAGCCAGCCATGACGCAGATCGCCATTCCGCTTTTCCCGCGGTTCACCGCGCTCGACGCCGTCGGGCCTTACGAAGTGCTGCAACGCATTCCATCGATCGACGTGGTGTTCGTCGGGCACCGCCGCGGCGAGGTGCGCACCGAAAATGGGATGCTGGGCATCACGTGCGACGTCACATTCGACGAAGTCGGCGCGCCCGACGTGGTGGTGTTCCCGGGCGGCATCGGCACCCGCGGGCTGATTCACGACGACGCAATCCGCGCCTGGCTGCAATCGGTACACCCGAGCACCGCATTCACCACCTCGGTGTGTACCGGTGCGTTGTTACTCGCCGCCGCGGGCCTGCTCGATGGGCTCACCGCGACGACGCACTGGCGGGCCGCGGACCTTCTCAACGAGTTGGGCGCGCGCTATGTGCCCGAACGCGTCGTCGAACATCTGCCAGAGCGCATCATCACCGCCGCGGGCGTGTCCAGCGGCATCGACATGGCGCTGCGCCTGGTTGAACTGCTCGTCGATCGTCAGGCGGCGCAGGCCGCGCAGCTACTCATCGAGTACGACCCCCAGCCGCCGTTCGACTCGGGCGCGCTCAGCAAGGCCGACGAGGCGACCGTCGCCCGGGCCAACGAATACCTGCGCGCGCGGCAGTAGCGATTTCGCTGCGCAGAGCACCTTCCGGTAGCCTGGGGCGGTTGCCGACGCAGGCGACCCTCCTGCCACGGATCGACCGTGGCCGTGCAGACCAGAGGAGGTGGTGAGGTTTCCATGCGTCCATACGAAATCATGGTCATTCTTGACCCCACGCTCGACGAACGAACCGTCGCTCCGTCGTTGGAGACGTTCCTCAACGTCGTCCGCAAGGACGGCGGAACTGTCGACAAGGTCGACATCTGGGGTAAGCGGCGGCTGGCTTACGAGATCGCCAAGCACGCCGAAGGCATCTACGTCGTCGTCGATCTGAAGGCCGAGCCGGCGACCGTATCCGAACTCGACCGTCAGCTGAGCCTCAACGAGTCGGTGCTGCGCACCAAGGTGATGCGCACCGATAAGCACTAAGCGGACCTCAAGGGCGGCGCTGGCTGCCCGCTGTCGTCAGGCTTGCGTAGGCTCAGCGAGGAACATGCTCATGACCATCGATCGTCTCCAGGCGGATCCAGGAGGAAATTGTGGCTGGTGACACCACCATCACCGTTGTCGGAAACCTGACCGCTGACCCCGAACTGCGGTTCACCCCGTCGGGCGCCGCGGTGGCGAACTTCACCGTGGCATCGACGCCGCGGATCTATGACCGCCAAAGCGGGGAATGGAAAGACGGGGAGGCGCTGTTCCTGCGGTGCAACATCTGGCGCGAGGCCGCTGAGAACGTCGCGGAGAGCCTCACCCGCGGGGCGCGGGTGATCGTCAGCGGGCGGCTCAAGCAACGTTCCTTCGAGACTCGCGAGGGCGAGAAGCGCACCGTCGTGGAGGTCGAGGTCGACGAGATCGGGCCCTCGCTTCGCTACGCCACCGCCAAGGTCAACAAGGCCAGCCGCAGTGGCGCCGGCGGCGGTGGCTTCGGTGGCGGTGGCGGTTCGCGCCAGGCGCCGGCAGCGCAACCCAGCGGCGGCGGGGACGACCCGTGGGGCAGCGCCCCGGCGTCGGGCTCCTTCGGCGGCGGCGACGACGAACCGCCCTTCTGATCAACACACTTCAGCAGTAGGAAACGAAAGAAAGACAGACATGGCCAAGTCCAACAAGCGGCGCCCGGCTCCGGAAAAGCCGGTGAAGGCGCGCAAATGCGTCTTCTGTGGCAAGAAGGAACAAGCGATCGACTACAAGGACACCGCGCTGCTACGCACGTACATCAGTGAGCGCGGCAAGATCCGGGCGCGTCGCGTCACCGGCAACTGTGTGCAGCACCAGCGCGACATCGCGCTCGCGGTGAAGAATGCCCGCGAGGTGGCCCTGCTGCCCTTCACCTCCTCGGCGCGATAGCCCAGGCTCAACCGAAAGTACGAAACGATGAAGCTGATTTTGACGGCCGATGTCGACCACCTCGGCGCCGTCGGCGACACCGTCGAGGTCAAGGACGGGTACGGCCGAAACTTCCTACTCCCGCGTGGCCTGGCGATCGTCGCCTCGCGCGGCGCGCAGAAGCAGGCCGACGACATCCGCCGGGCCCGCGAAACCAAGACCGTGCGCGACCTCGAGCACGCCACCGAAATCAAGACGGCGATCGAGGCGCTGGGTCCGGTTTCGCTGCCGGTGAAGACCGCTGTCGACTCGGGCAAGTTGTTCGGTTCGGTGACCGCCGGTGACGTGGTCGCGGCCATCAAGAAGGCCGGCGGGCCCAATCTCGACAAGCGGATCGTCCGGCTGCCCAAGACGCACATCAAAGCCGTCGGCACACACCCGGTGTCGGTGCACCTGCACCCCGAGATCGATGTCGAGGTCGCGCTCGAGGTCGTCGCGGAGGGCTAACCCCGCGGTGTTTGCTCGATGCCGACGGCGATCGCCCGCTCGGCCGGGCGCCAAATCTTAGGCGCTTCGAGGGCGCTGTGTGCCCGCTTTGACGATGGTTCAGCGGTGGATCTGGCGAACTATTTCCGGGGTCCTGCGGGAGGGGCCCCTTAACCCGCGCTTAACGTGCCGAAAATATGGCCGAAAGCCAACACGCCCGACACGGTAACCTGCGGCGACACGCCGAAGAGATTCTTGTCCACACCAATTGTGCGGTGTTGTACTGCGCGTATCTGCAGCGATGTCAGGACGCCCAAGATTAATCCACAGGTTCTCCACACCCCGTTCAACACAGGTGTCGACGGATATGCACACACGATGCACAGCGTTATGAACAGTGGCCCCTTTAAGTACTTGCCAGCAACGTTTACCGTCGTCCCGGCGCAAGGCTATTCGGGTGCTTGAGTCGGGGGCGTCAGTGCTCCGGCTTACGCTTTCAATACTGGGTGTCGAATGTATGTTCGGATACTCTGTGACAGAGGGAGGTGGGAGCCATGGCGGTCGTCGATGACCTCGCGCCTGGCATGGACGCCTCGCCTCCCAGTGAAGATTATGGCCGGCAGCCACCGCAGGATCTGGCCGCCGAACAGTCGGTGCTGGGCGGCATGCTGCTCAGCAAGGACGCCATCGCCGATGTGCTGGAGCGGCTGCGGCCCGGCGACTTCTACCGTCCGGCACACCAGAATGTCTACGACGCGATCCTGGACCTCTACGGCCGTGGGGAGCCCGCCGACGCGGTGACGGTCGCCGCGGAGCTGGACCGCCGCGGGTTGCTCCGCCGGATCGGCGGCGCGCCGTACTTGCACACGCTGATCTCGACGGTGCCGACGGCCGCCAATGCTGGCTACTACGCCGGCATCGTGGCCGAGAAGGCGCTGCTGCGCCGGCTCGTGGAAGCGGGCACGCGGGTGGTGCAGTACGGCTATGCGGGCGCGGAGGGCGCCGACGTCGCCGAGGTGGTCGACCGTGCGCAGGCCGAAATCTACGACGTAGCCGATCGCCGGCTTTCCGAGGACTTCGTTCCACTCGAGGACCTGCTGCAGCCGACGATGGACGAGATCGACGCGATTGCCTCGAGCGGTGGTCTGGCGCGCGGCGTGCCGACGGGCTTCACTGAACTCGACGAGGTCACCAACGGCCTGCACCCCGGGCAGATGATCATCGTGGCGGCGAGACCTGGTGTCGGGAAATCGACACTAGGATTGGATTTTTTGCGGTCGTGTTCGATCAAGCACCGCATGGCCAGCGTCATCTTCTCCCTGGAGATGAGCAAGTCCGAGATCGTGATGCGGCTGCTGTCGGCGGAGGCGAAAATCAAGTTGGCCGATATGCGTTCGGGCCGGATGAACGACGACGACTGGACGCGGCTGGCGCGGCGGATGAGCGAAATCAGTGAGGCCCCACTGTATATCGACGATTCGCCCAACCTCACCATGATGGAGATCCGGGCCAAGGCGCGCCGGCTACGGCAGAAAGCCGACCTGAAGCTGATCGTGGTCGACTACATGCAGCTGATGACGTCGGGCAAGAAGCACGAGTCGCGCCAGGTCGAGGTGTCCGAGTTCTCAAGGCATCTCAAGCTTTTGGCGAAGGAACTCGAGGTTCCAGTGGTCGCGATCAGCCAGCTCAACCGCGGTCCTGAGCAGCGCACTGACAAGAAGCCGATGCTGGCCGACCTTCGCGAGTCGGGATCACTGGAGCAGGACGCCGACGTCGTGCTGCTGCTGCACCGGCCGGACGCGTTCGAGCGCGACGACCCGCGCGGGGGAGAGGCGGATTTCATTCTCGCCAAACACCGCAACGGCCCGACCAAGACGGTCACCGTCGCCCATCAACTGCACCTGTCGCGATTCGCCAACATGGCGCGGTGAGGTTCGTCCTCCCTCTCTGGATGTCATCTGAATGTCATGGTGGACACGAAAGTGGGAATTTCGGACTCATCATGAGTTGAGGAAGCTCGGGCGGCGGTCACGCGGTCAGCGCCTTCAGCGCTGATTTCGCGGTGCTCGCCGTAGTCCTTGTCCTCGGCCGGGCCGGCCTCGATGCCGAAGCCTTCGGCGATGACGGAGATGAACGACCGGTTCATGGCCTTGCTCATGATGCAGGACAGATACGCACCGGAGGATCCGACGAGGGCATCCGTCGTCGCGCACCAGCGGCGGGTCCAGGGACTGATCGGCCTGCGCGAATGCCAGCTGACGCCCGCTTCGGGTTCGATAGGCTTTCTGGGTGGCAGCCGATGTCGATGCCGCAGATGCCGCAGCCGCGGAGCCCTACGGCGGCCCGCTGCTGCGCCTGAAGTCGGCAATAGTGGATCGCAACCGGCAATTCGCAAACAGCCAGGCCCGGCGTCATCGAGTCCTCAACATCACCACATGGATGGCCGCCGCGGTCTGCGCCAGCTTCGCGGTGATTGAAGTGATGACGACCCGACTGTGGCCCATCGCGGGGTTCAACGTCGTCGCAGCCCTGATATTCGCGCTGGTTCCTCTGCTCTACCGCTTTGGTGAGCTGATGGCGCCGCTGACCCTGGTTGGCATCGCCGACGTGTTCATGATCGTGGTCGGCTGGACGGTCGGGACCCACACGGGGGTCGCGTTCTTCTTCGTGATGTCGGGGCTAGTGGCGGTGATGGTGCTGGGCACCGAGCACATCGTGACGGCCTCCCTTGTGGTGACCAGCAGTGCCGCTCTGATCATCACGATCAACTATGTCCGGCCCGTTCGCACCCGCGCGCAGCCGGTGTGGGCAATGGATCTCGGCTTTGCGATCTCGGCAGTCGCCGCCTGCGGAATGGTGATGGCGACGGTCTGGTACACACAGCGCGAGATGGACGGGGCGAAGCGAGCGATCGAGCTGGAGCACGAACGCTCCGAGGCGTTGCTCACCAACATCTTGCCGACCTCTATCGCAGCGCGGCTCAAGGACCCGACGACCACGATCATCGCCGACAAGTACGACGAAGCCTCGGTGTTGTTCGCCGACATTGCAGGCTTCACCGAGCGCGCCAGCCGCACCACGCCGGAGGAGCTGGTGACTCTCCTCAACCGCGTCAACAGCGAATTCGACCGTCTCGTCGAGCGCCACGGGCTGGAAAAGGTCAAGACCACCGGCGACAGCTACATGGCGGTCAGCGGCGTACCGCAGCCGCGGCCCAACCACCTGGAGGCGCTCGCATGTCTTGCGCTCGATATGGCCGACGCGTCGAACAGGCTTACCGACCACATCTGCCAGAAGGTGCCCATCCGCATCGGACTGAGCGTCGGTCCCATGGTGGCCGGCGTCGTTGGCACCAGCCGATTCTTCTACGACGTGTGGGGCGATGCAGTCAATGTCGCCTCCCGCATGGAGTCCACCGGCGTCGAAGGGCGGATTCAGGTCCCGCTCGACGTGTACGAACGGCTCAAGGGGGAGTTCGTATTTGAGGAACGCGGCGACGTCGTGGTGAAGGGCAAGGGTGTGCTGCGCACCTGGTTCCTGGTCGGCCGGCGTGCGTCCGACGCGGTTGGTCAGCCATCGCGACAACCAGCTGTTCAGGGTGAGGGGCAGTGACGGCACCCGTAGCCGTCGGACCCCAGACCGCACACTCGGCGAACACTGCCCTAGGACAGGATCGATCGGCATCGATCAGCTATGGGCCAACCGGGCGCCCAGCTCCGAAGCGGCTGTCGCGCAACAACAAATGAGAACGGACATCCGGCCAAGATTTCATGACGGTTTCGGTTGGGCAAAGGTACTGCAGCTTACCCGGGATGCGAGGGCCGATACCGCCTGTTTGGTTTTAGTGTTAGCTGCTATGGCCCGACTGAGGAATTACGTGAAGCGCTGGGGCGCAGCGCTTCACGTAATGCTGTCGGCAGTGCTGGTTGGCGTCCTCGGACTCGCCGTCGCCCCGGTAGCTCATGCGGCCGCAGCCGCGGCGACGTTCACCGTGGAACATACGTGGCAGACGGGTTTCATCGCCCGCTTCGCCATCACCAACGGGAGCATGGCGCCGTTGAGCGATTGGAAGCTCGAATTCGACATGCCGGCAGGACAATCCGTCGTGCACACGTGGAACAGCACCGTTACCCAATCTGGCACGCACTATGTTCTCTCTCCCGCGAATTGGAATCGGGTCATTGCACCCGGCGGTTCAGCCACGGGTGGCCTACGAGGCGTGCTGACCGGCACCTACACGCCACCGTCGAATTGTGTGCTCAACGGGCAATATCCCTGTAGCTAGTCCCGACTGCGCACTGAGGCTCGACGGCCTGCAAGCACCAAGCTCAGGGCCGCAACGATCGCCAGCAACGGGTGCACGATCCGGTCGCGCATGTCGACCGGTACCACCCCGAACAGGTCGGCGCCGTGGAACACCTCGAGAACCGTCGCCGCCGCGTACACGGCCCCGACCACCGCGACGGCCGGCCAGGCCGCACGCGGCAACGCGACTCCGACCGCTAGCACTGCCACCAGCAGCAATTGCCAAACCGACCGCCACCCGTCACCGGGCAGAGCGAAGTTCGCGCCCGCCGCCAATGCAGACACCGCCCGCGCCGCCAAAAACATCCCGACCACGACGCAATACCAGCGTGGCGCGTGGACCACGCCGAACCAACCTGTACGCATCAGACACTCCCGCACTCGGAACCGTTACTGCCACGGTGGCAGTAATCAGAGGGTGACTATACTGCCACCATGGCAGTAACGAAAGGTGTCGCCAGTTCAGTCCGTCCGGTTGCCCCGCGTCGGCGGCGCGCCCCGGCCGACGCGCGTCGCGAAATCATCCACGCCGCAAAGGAATTACTCGCCCACCAGCCAGCGCACACGGTGTCGGTCGCCGCCGTCATGGCTCGGACGACGCTGTCGCGCAAATCGTTCTACGTCTACTTCCGCGACCGAAGCGAACTCCTCGAGGCCCTCGTGCGGCCACTGCGTGCCGACGCCGACGCCGCGCTAGAGCGATGGCGCACCGCCGAGGATCCCGTCGCGGCCGGGCGGACAGCGTTGGCCAGCGCAGCGCGCACCTACCGGCGCCATAACGCGATCCTGCGGGCGGTCTTCTGGTCGTCGATCGATGATCCGGACATCAAGGCCGCACGTGCCGGACTGATCGATCCTGTCGTCGCGGTTGCAGAGACCGTCATCGACCGCTTAGGCGCCGATCTCCCAGACCCACACCAGACGGCCCTCGCCCTCGTCACCATGAACATCCATCGGATGCTCACCCTCACGCCGGAAACCGGCGACGACGAACTCGACGAACTGGTTGATACCCTGGCCACGATCTGGGAGCGGACCATCACTACGGCAGCCCAAGTGAAGAAGCCGCCCCGCTAGATCAACCATCACACATGCGAGAAGCATTGGGCTGCAACGTCTAACAGTCCGACGGGCTGGCTATCGTGGTTGCTTTGGCACGTAGACGGGTGGCTCGGTGGTCAGGTCGATCATGCTGTCGACGTACCAAGTTTGACGGAACGATACGACTTGGGATTGACGGGTTCCGCGCGCGCTGTAGTGCATGGCGCCGGTGAGGTGAACCTTCATGACATTCGGGTCTAACTCGTACTTCATGTTGTCGGCGCCTTCCAGGCTGATGAGGTCGGTACTGTCGGGGTCGATGTTCACGCCTTGGTTTTCGGCGACTGGACAACCGCCTGGCGGGCAGCATCCGGCTGGTGGTGCGACCCCAGCGAAGCAGTAGTGAAGTCTTCTGTCGAGGGCCTCCAACGAGGCCTGCCGGCCGGCGTCATTGAGCGTGATCGCGGGTGCGATGGTGGGCGGATTGGCCGCGGTTAGCGCTTCGAGCAGCAGCGGTGTGGAGGCGGCACCGATGTCGATGTAGCGGTTAGAGGAGGAGACTTGCGGTGTCCCGGGGAACACCGAGATGGGGCTGGCGCCATTGGTAAGGCCCCCACCGACGGTGAGTGCCTTCATCGCTGCAGCGCTGTTCGGCGGTGCGGCGATTGTGATCGCGATGGTGGTGCTGTCCAGCTTCCACTGGCCGTCTTTCTTGTGGACCGTCATCACCGTTTGTGAGGGAGTGGGTCCGAAATGGGCCGAGAGGACGACACGCTGGGTGTCGGGCGGGGTGTCCGGACTTTGCGCCGGGTCGTTGGTAACAGTGATGTCGGTGATCGGCGTCGCCGAAAGTTGGTCGGTGAGGGCCTTATCGGTAACAAGCTGCGGAGTGGCGGGGGGTTGGGCTCCCAGCGACAGGGCGGTGCGGGCATCGCCGGTGGCCAGCGCCTCCAAGTAATGCTGGCCGGCCAGGCGGGCGGCTTCGCGGTCTTGGGCCGCGCGCTGGGCGGCGTCGGGTCCGCCGAGTTTGGATACCGCGAAAGCGCCGGCGCCGACCAGCACGGCGAGCGCGAGCACTGCCGAAACAACAGATATCACAAGGCGTTTGCGGCCGCGCTTTCTTAAGGGTGGCCAGTGTGGCGGCGGGATGGGGTAGCCAGTGCCCTGCGGGGGCAGGAATCCGGGCCCCGTCGGGGGAGCGCTCGCGGTAGAGGCGGGCGGCGGCGTCGGGCCGGCCAGGGTGGCCGGGGTTTGCAGCTGGCGCGCCAGGGCGGCGGCGAAGTCGCTGCAACGGGCGAAGCGCTGGCCGGGGTCTTTGGCCAAGGCCTGCGCGAAGACAGCGTCGGTGCTGGCCAGGTCAGCGCGTACGGCTCCGGGCCGGGGAGGAGGCGCGGTCAGATGCGCGCGGATCACGGAAATGGGGTTGGCATCGGCAAAAGGCTGGATGCCCGTCAGGGTGTGGTAGGCCGTGGCGGCCAGCGCGTACTGGTCCGCTCGGCCATCGAGCGCGGCTCCTCGTAGGAGTTCGGGTGCGGCGTAATGGAACGTTCCCATCGACTTTATGGTGTCGGTCATCACGCTGGTGGTCACATCGTCGTCCTCGGCGGGGCGCGCGATGCCGAAGTCGCTCAACAAGATTCGCGGTGTGCCGCCGTCGTCGGGATGGCTGATCATGATGTTGCCCGGCTTGACGTCTCGATGTAGGAGACCGCGGTGATGGGCGTAGTCTAACGCGTCGCCGACGCCACTCACGACCGCGATCACCTCGGCGGGAGTGAGTCCCGACGGGTGCCGGGACAGCACTTCGCGCACGTTGGGACCGTTGACATAGTCCATCGCGATCCAGAGCTGACCGTTGAATTCGCCGCGGTCGTGCACGCCGACGATATGGGGATGCCAAAGCTCAGAGGCCCGATCCGCCTCGCGGATGAACCGTTGCTGAAAGTTTCGGTCGCCCGATAGATCCGCACGCAGAACCTTGAGCGCCTCCAATCTCGGTAACCGGGGATGCCGGACCAAATACACCTCGGCCATCTCGCCCGTGCCCAGCAGCCGCACCACCGTGTAGCCGGCAAACGATTGGCCTTCGCTCAACGGCATGGGACTTCACCTTCCTAGTTTCTTCACGCGTGGCCGGCTCAGTTGTGGACCGTGTATGTCGGGGGATCTTTGGTCAAATCGACGGTGCCAGCGGCAATGTATGTCACATCGAAGGGGTTGCCCGTCGACGTGGTCCCCGCGTACTTGATGGTGCCCGACACAGCGACCAGCATCGTGGTGGGGTCAAATGCGAACTTGGCTTGGGAGAAGTCCCCGGCACTGGTGACGGTGCCCGTGTTGTTGGAGGAATAGCCCTTTCCGCACTCTGGCGGCGGGGCGACGCCGTGATAGCAATATTTTTCCCAGTTGTCGACCGCCACTTTGGCGGCCTGCAGGCCGGTGTCGTTGAGCGTCGCTACGGGTTGAACGCTGGGGTGGGTGGCGTTGGGAGACAGTGCGTTCAGTAGCACCGGTGCTGCCTGCGCACTGATGTCGATGAATCGGTTGGACGATGAGACGAGGAGGGGGCCAGGAAAAACCGAGACCGGCGTCGTTCCGTTCGTGGCGATTCCGAACAGTGCGACGGCCTTGAAGGAGGCGTTTTTGGTTCCCGGCGTACCGATGTCGATGGGCACGGTGGCGGTGTCGAGCTTCCAGTCGTTGCCGTTGCGTCGCAACGCGATTCGGGCCTGTGACAGCGTCGCGCCGAAGCGTGCCGACAAGATCACGTGCTGGACGCTACTGGGGTCATCGCCCGACGCCTGGGGAGCCGGGGTGACCGTGATGTCAGTGATCGGTGCCGACGCCAATTGGGCGCGCAGTGCATCGGCGCTGACCCACTCCGTGGTGGCCGGCGGATTGGCGCTCAACGATAAAGCGGCGGAGGCGTCCCCGCGCGAGAGCGCCTGGAGATAGTTCTGTGCGGCCAGCCGCGCGGCGCCCTCAGCGGCGCCCGAACTCGGCGGGGCATGGCGATCGGCGCCGTGCGAAACGACCAAATACGCGCCTACACCAGCGACGCAGATCACGGCGGTGACCACGGCCGCGACCCAGCGCCGCGACCGCCGTCGCGGATGCGGTGAAGAGTCGTGATGCGGCGTTGGGGCCGGTCCCGGTCGGACCATTGTCCAGGCCTCGGGCCCGGGCGTCGGGGCTTCGGCGTATGGGCTGAGCGGGGCATGGGCGATCCGCAGCCGGTCGGCCAACGCCGCCGCGAAATCGGCGCACCGCTCGAAACGCTGGCGAGGGTCTTTAGCCAAGGCGCGGGCGAACACCGCATCGGTGCTGGCAAGGTCGGGGCGCACGGCCCCGGGAAGTGGTGGTGGCGCCGTCAGGTGAGCGCTGATCACGGCTACCGCGGGAAGGTTGGAGAACATCTTGGTGCCGGTCAACAAGTAGTAGGCGGTAGCCGCCAGCGCGTATTGGTCAGCGCGGCCGTCGAGGGCCGCGCCCATGAGCTGTTCGGGCGCGCTGTAGTTAACGGTTCCCACCGCCATGTTGGTCACCGTCAGACCGGTGGTGTCATCGATCGGGCGGGCGATACCGAAGTCGCTCAATAAGATTCGGGGTGTGCCGCCGTCATCGGGGCGACTGACCATGATGTTGGCGGGCTTGACGTCGCGGTGTAGCAAGCCGCGGTGGTGGGCGTAGTCCAAGGCGTCGCTGACGGCATTGACCACCGACAGCGCCGCCTCGGCGGGCATTCCTGAGCGATAGTGCGTGCTGACCAGTTCGCCGAGGTCGGTGCCGTCGACGTAGTCCATCGTGATCCACAGTTGCCCTTCAAATTCGCCGCGGTCATGCACGCCGACGATGTGAGGGTGCCACAGCCGGGAGGCCAACTCAGCCTCCCGATTGAAGCGCTGCTGGAAATCGGGATCGGCCGAGACATCCGCCCGCAACACCTTGAGCGCTTCGTGCCGCGGGAATCGAGGATGGCGGGCCAAATACACCTCGCCCATCCCACCGCTGCCAAGCAGCCGCACCAGGGTATAGCCAGCGAACTGTGCACCTTCACTTAGCGGCATCGCGTCCCTGATGGATCTCGCAGTCGTTGCTTACCTCGCCCGCAGTCGGCTACAAACCAGACCCTAACGCACCGCTTGGATTCACTCCTGAAGTTCTGCGGAAGCGACGCCGTCCGCCGTCACGCCGCCCAGGGCCCGACGCCGCCGACCTTGTCGATCGTGATGCGAGTCAGATATCCGGGTGGCGAGCCGGGCGGCGGAAAACCGGTGCCCGGCCCGAGGAGCGCCGTGGCAATCTCGCCCAGCAGTTCGGGCGCGCCGCCCTCCTCGATGCGCGCCGTGCCCTTGATCGACAAGTAGGGCGTCTGCAGGCCGCTGCGGTCGTCGGACACGATGGTCACCGCCACGCGGGGATCACGCCGAATGTTGCGGACCTTCTGATGCTCCTCCAGATGGGCGACGACCAGCTCGTCATCGCCGTCGGCGGTGCTCTGCACCACGATCCAGACCACACTGACTTGCGGGCTGCCGTCGCGATTGTTCGTGACCAGCGTCGCTGGGTTTGCGCTGACGAGTTGTCGCGCGTCGTTGTCGAGTTTCATTTCTGCTCCTGGTTTCTATTGGGGTCGCCTATATGGGGGACTCGAGCCGGTGAAACTCATCGCGCCGGAGGCGATGAGATCGGCAGCCCGCCGCCCTCTGTACCGGTGGAGGTGATGCGGATGAGGAGAGCCGCCGTGGTTCAGTACTTCACGACCACCGATGCCGCGCAACGCAACCGCGAGCTGATCGAGGACGTGCTACGCGAACTGGCCGCCCGAGATCCTGGCGGGGTCGACTACCAGGTACTGATGTTCGACGACGGGGTCGGCTTCATGCACGTCGTCGCATTCGACGGCACCACAGACCCGTTCGAGGGCTGCGGCGCCCACCGCGAATTCCACCGTGATCTCGCCAAGCGCCTGGCCACTCCGCCGGTCGTGATGTACGCGGCGGTGATCGGCTCCTATCACGGTCGCCGACCCTGAGCCCCACCGATGAGTTTTGGCGGGTGGCTGCCTCAGTACCGCTGAGGAAAGGAGCGAAAAATGAAGATCCCCCGTACGGCGACGCGCGAGGAGTGGCTGGCGGAACGCCTCGACCTGCTGGCCGGGGAAAAGGCCGCCAGCCGGCAGCTCGCGATGCTGGCCGAGCAGCGCCGCGCACTTCCCGCGGTGGTCATCGATAAGGACTATGTCTTCGAGGGACCCGACGGCGAGGTCGCGCTGATCGACCTGTTCGAGGGCCGCGGGCAGTTGATCGTCTACCACTTCATGTGGCTGCATGACATCGACGACGGCTGTCCGAGTTGCTCATTCGCCGTGGACAACATGCCGGATCCGATCCATCTCAACGAGGGCGCCGACACCACGCTGGCGCTGGTGTCGCGCGTGCCGTACCCGAGGCTCAACGAGTTCAAGACCCGCATGGGATGGCAGCTGCCTTGGTACTCGTCTCACGGTTCCGACTTCAACTACGACTTCCACGTCAGCACCGACGAATCGATCGCGCCGGTCGAATACAACTACAAGGACAAGGAAACGCTGATCCGCGAAGGGCTGGGATACGTGGCCACCAATGGTGCCGACGGGCAAGGCATCAGCGTTTTCGTCCAGGACGGCGGCAAGGTGTTTCACACCTACTCGGCCTACGGTGTCGGCGCCGATGTCATGCTGAGCACCTACCGGTTCCTCGATCTGACCCCGTTGGGCCGGCAGCGCTACATCAACGAATGGCCTTGGCACGACACGTATGGGGCACCGGATCAACATGAGCATCACCACTGACAACGGCGACGACTTCGCGCGGCTGGCTGAGCCGTTTCGGGCCGAGCTGATCGCCTACGGCTACCGCATGCTCGGATCCGTCGACGACGCCGAAGACGTCGTGCAGGACGTCTATTTGGACGCGTGGCGCGCCTACGAGCATTTCGAGGGGCGCTCGTCGCTGCGCACGTGGTTGTACCGCATCGCCACCCGGGCGTTCATCAAGGCACTCGAGCGTGCAAAGCGCCGCCCGCTGCCGTCGGATCTGCATGAGCCGGCCAACGACCCCACCGCGCGTGTCATGGCGGCTAGCCCAGAGGTGCCATGGCTGCAGCCCGCTCCCGATTCGCTGTTGGCCGCCACGACAAGTGACCCGGTCAAGGTGGTGGCCGCACGGGAGTCCATGCGGCTGGCCTTCGTGGCCGCGCTGCAACTTCTCCCCCCGCGGCAGCGCGCGGTGCTGATCCTACGGGAGGTATTGGGTTGGCCCGCAACCGAAGTCGCGACACTGCTCGATTTGAGCGTCGCCGCGGTGAACAGCGCGCTGCAGCGGGCCCGCACGCATCTGCCCGCAAATGTTGACTCGCCGGCGCCGCCATTGGAAGAGCGGCAGCGTGAACTGCTCGACCGGTATGTGGCCGCGTTTCAAAACGCCGACGTGGACGAACTGGTCGCCGTCTTGACCGAGGACGCCCTCTTCGAGATGCCGCCATTCCTGACGTGGTTTAGGGGCAACGCCACGATCGGCGCCTTTCTCGGCGCACGCATGCGTGCTTTCGGCAATACCCCGGTCGTGCGGACATCGGCCAATGGACAACCCGCGGTGGCGCTGTACCCGGCGACCGCCGGTGGGCAGCATCGCCTGCACGCCCTACACGTACTCACTTTCGCGCCGCACGGTATCGGTCACGTCGTGTCCTTCCAGGATGTCGAAGCGTTGCGGCACTTCGGCCTTCCGCAATTGCTGTCAAAGGAATCACGGGACTGACACAGTGCGCCGCCTGGCACCGCTGGACGTGGGTTGTAGAGATGCGGCGCATTTGACGGCTTCGTCGGCGATGACGCGGCCCAGTTCGGTGTACGCGGCGAACTGTCCCTCGCTGAACCATTGGTCGGACGTCGGATCGTGGGGAAAGATGTCGCTGGACGCCGCGTACGTCAGCAGCCAGTACGGGCAGGCTTCGCACAGTACCGCTTTCGCGAAAATCAGGATGCCAGCGCTTTTCTCGAGCCCCGCCGCTGCCGGATAGGTGATGTCACCCTTGACGACCGCCCCGCGAGTGATACGGCTGTTGAGGTTGGCCAGCGCGTCGTCTTTGGCGAAGTGTTTTCCAGATCCCGGCGTGATGTTCTCGACGGAGTACGGACCCGTCTCGTTCAGCGTGATCTCCACGCCTAGTTCATATTTCGCTAGCCGAATTGCGTCGGTGAGTCCGATGGGCAGTGGCGGCGGGTCACCTCCTCCGTCGATGACGAAGATCAGTCCGCATCGGCGCCGGAGCGCTTCCACGAGACCCGAGTTGTCATAGTGGCCGCCGTCCGTGATCTGGACTAGGCGCGCGTCGATGTTGTTGATACCGAGGATTTCTCGATACAGGTATCCGCCGCCCCGGATGGTCGGTAGCGATTTTGGCCATCCCCGAGGTAGGCAGTCGAGGCCTGAATCGTTGCGGTGTTCGGCGTCCCTGAGTTGGGTAACGAAGCTCGGATTGGGCAACCAGGTGCCCAGGCGCGCACCGGAGACGGCGAGCAATTTCTCGATTCCCTTGTTCTGGCGTCCCATCGCCGAGGCGAACGCCGCGCCGCTCACCGCGACTGCGGCTTCCACGGTCAGGTCCCGGCGAATCCGGGGTGGCGCCGCCTCGAACAGTTTCTCGGTGTGGAACCAACCCAGCGCCGGTCCGCCGATGTAGTCCGCGCTCATCACGTACGACACCGCGTTGAGCCCGGGCGCGGGCCTGTCGGGGCCGGTGATGGTGGCCGCGCACGCAAACACGAATTGTGGGCCGTTAGTCGTCCGGCCGTACCAGTGCAGCCAGGTGGGTTCGTCGTCGCGATACCGCACGGCTTCGTTCGGCGCGCCCTTGTCGGGGGCGCGGCGGACCGCGAAGGTGTGTGCGAGCCGGCGTCGATAGAAGGGGTGCAGGCTCAAAGACGTGACATCAGCGAACCCGATGAATAACCAGGTGAGGGCGACGCCGCCCAGCCACCAGATCCCAGGAGGCAGGTGCGCGAGGTGTTCGCCCAATCCGTTTCGTGCGCAGTAATGAAATGCGCCGGCGGCGAAGCTGCCCAGCAGCGCCAGCCATACCACCAGAAGCACAGCGAAGGTGGCGACCGTCAGCAGCAGCGAGATGACCTGAGGCGGCAGGATCCGTTTCAGCAATCCCGGGGACGTTTGCATGCCGGCGCTCTTGATCAGCTTGTTCTTGTCGCGCCAGATCATGGCGATCAGCGCGGCGACGTAGTTGAGTCCGACGACCCCTGACAGCGCGGCGAACGCACCGCCCGTGGATGGCGCCTGGCCGCTCACGCCCGAGCAGAGTCGCATCAAGCCGGGCAGCGCGATCGTGAGCGTGAAGACCACCAGCGCGAACCCGGCGCTCGCACGCGCCAAGCGCAGCGCCAACAGCTGCCGGTCTTCGCTGCTCCGACTACTCGATTTCCACTCCTCGAAGAGCGCGTACAGGGTGAACGCTACGGCCCACAAAGCGAAGAATCCCAGCGCCCAATAGGCAGCGGAATGGGTGATAAGTGAGGGGAAATATTTGCCGTTGTTCGGGTCGATGGCTGCGCGCCCGTCCGGCACCGGGGGGAATGCGGCGATCGGGATTCGGGCGAGTAGCCACCCCAGCGCCGAGCCCGCGATAACGGGGACGGTGAAGATGGTCGCAAGCGAGGCCACCAGATTCTTGAGCACCTCTACGAGCGCGCGCAGCAAGCCGACTGGTGAGTCAGCGATGTAGCTCGACCGGCTGCGAATGTGATCGAACTCTGCCGATCCTTCTTCAAACCGCTTCGAGATCGGCACCACGTTCGGCAGGGGTGGTTGGGGTTTGTCCCCTTGCTCGGGTTGCTTGTTGCGCTTCCGTTTCTCGGTGCGCTTTTGCTGCGGGTCGACCTGTTTGTCCTGTACCGCCAGCAGCCGCGCGCCGGCGGCATATCCGCCTCCCGACACCGAGATGACGTAGTCCAGGCCGTCCAACAGCGTTGCAGCGCTGCTGCCATTCCCGCTCGGTTTCGCCACGGCATCGGTTGCGCTGGATGGTTTGGAGAACACCTGCATAGCGCCCATCGCCACGCAGGCAGACCGAACACCTCCGCCCGAAAGGCACAGCGCGCGAAGCGGTTCCGTGCGATTCTTCAGCGCTTCGGTGACGCCGGGCACACTATAAGAGTGCAGCCAGCGCTGCTGGTTTTCGATGACGGCTTCAGCCGTCTGGCCGGAATCTGCAACTGCCTTTTTGACGGCCTCTTGGGTTTCCGTCGGCTTCGGCAAGTCATTAGGTGCCAGTACGTCATCCCACCACGGCGCCGGCAGGGGTTCAGCCTCCGCGTCGGTCTTGATCCACCGAAATAGTTTGACCGAGCGCAGCATCTGCGGAATCGACACGCCCTTGCAGCTATGCCAGATGCTTAGCCGCCGGTACCAGGCCATTAGGTCACGCAGGACGATCCCAAGGGAAGCAAGTACCCCGACTGCCCCCACGGCGATCATGCAAAACTTGATGGTCGCGGCGGCTTCCGCGGTGCGCCAACCGATTCCGTGCTGGGCCGGCGTGATCCACAGCAGCAGGTCTTCGATCCCGTTTGCTAGCACCGCGATGACTACCGCGGCGATGACGAAGGCGGCGATTCCGCGACCTGCTCGGGAACTCGCGCGAGCACGATAGAACAACGCGCAACCCAGCAGCACCAACCCATAGGCGACCAACAAACATACGTCACTGAGTATTGGTGCGGATAATTGCGATCTAGGCTCGCCGATCGCGGGATCTCCAAATGCGTAGCGGGTCAGTTGCCGTATACACGGGCCGTCCACACCAAAGCAGCTGAGCCCGCCCACGACGATCATTCCCAGCGCGATAATTGGTAGCCACGCTGACAGACGTTTCTTCATTGCCGACAGACGTTTGCGCATTTCGCCTCCCAGGCTCGACCGTTAGTCGCCGGCCAATGTGGCTAACGGATAGCTTGACATATTTTGCTGGATTGCACGGGGCAGCACATGAATATCGCTACAAATCAAATTGCCAATAAGGGGATCAATGGCGATCGTGAGCCGTACTGCCTGGTGGCTGCCATCCCCGCTCCGCCTCAATCCTCGCGGTGGCGTTCGTAATCCCAGCGCTCTAACCATGCGGAGAGGCGATGAATTCCGACGCTGACAATTATCAGCATGACCGCTTCCATGGCTATGAGCAGGTCATTCATAGCCGTTCCATTTCGCGCGCCATTGCGGCGTTCTCGATGTAGAGCGGGCGCCGTGCGTAGTAGCGACGCGGCTCACGCTCGACATAGGAGTCCAGCGAGTCCAGCGCCGCCGACAGCCGTTGCCACAGCTGGACGATCCAGTGCCGGCGGGTGGCGGCGGTCTGCGATGTGGCACCGGCAGCTGCAGTTGCGAACATGACTTCGCGCTCGCTGATGAGAACGGGCGGCGGGGAAGCGGCGATAGTGCTCTGCGCTTCCGCGGCGTCCGCGCTGCGGGCCGGTTCAATCGTTGCAGCGGCGCCCTCGTCTGGCGCCACTGTCTTCGCGGTAGATAACATTTCGACTCCCTGAGGGCCGGGGTTCGGTTCCGGTCAGTCCGGCTGTGATGAAGAATTTATGAATCCATCGGTGTCGACGGCACGCGTAACGGACTACCTGTGTTGCGGCGCAGGACCTTGCGGCGCCGGTCGAGCCTCCGGCAGCAATCGCCGAGGCCGTCGCCGCGCTCACTTTTGCTAGCCGGGGGTGATCGCGAAGCAAACATGTTGCGAGCGTGTCTAATTCAGGTGTGATGAGCGGGTTGGCACTGCCGGCGGCAGTGCGGTCAGCCGGATCTACCGGAAAGAAACCGATCAGGCGAGCGGCGGGACTACTCGAGAAGGCGTGGCCGAGGGCCGCCAGGGTGAGGTAGTGACCCCTGTGGCCTGCGGGTTTTCCGCGAGCGGCCCGGTTCAGGTCGTGTTGCGCGCGACGACGGCCGCCAGTTCTTCGCGGTCGGAGATGTCGAGTTTGATGCAGGCGCGGTAAATGTGGCCTTCGACGGTGCGTACGGAGACCGTGAGCTTGTCGGCGATCTCACGGTTGGACAGACCTTCGGCGATCAGGGCCGCTATCTCGCGTTCCCGGGAGCTGATCGGCAGCGGTTGGGCCGCGGCCCGGATCGCCGGTGTGTTCGCTCCGCCGCATAGCGCGGCTAGTCGAAGGGCCCGCGCCGCGGCTTCGGTGGTGTGCCGGTTGTGGCCGCTGCGCTCGTAGAGCACGACGGCCTGCGCGGCGGCGTCCGCGGCCGAGAGCAGCAACCCCGCCTTCTCGAAGTCGCTGCTCAGCGCGTCGAGGGCGTGCGGATCGGAGCCGGCCACGGCCGCGGCGTGGCGAGCGTAGAGTCCGGCCACCGTGCCGTCGACCCGTTTGGCCAACGCGCCCAGCCGCGCCGCGACGGTCCGGTCGCCGAAGCGTGCGGCGTGGTGCAGCGCTTCGGCCTCGACGGCGTACTGGCCGGCTCGGTGGGCGGTGTCGGCGGCGGCGCGCGCCAGATCGACACCGGTGCGTTCGCCGCCGCGGCCGGCGGCCAGCCACGCCCTGGCGATCATCGCCATCGGCTCGTGCAAGTCCAGGTGCGGACCGGAGTGCTCCTTGGCGTCGGCAAGAACCCGCTCGGCTTCGGCGGTGCGGCCCAATCCGGCATACGCCCGGGCCAACAGCAGCCGGCCGGGCAGCCGCCACGGCAACGAGTTCTCGGCGTTGAGCGCGGCCAACGCCTGCTCGAATGCCGTGATGGCCTGGGGGAACTTGCCCCGGTATGTGGCGACCAGTCCGGCCATGATCTTCGCGATAGCCCAGCCGACGAACTGCCCCTGTGAGGAGAACCGGCTGTAGTCGGCCACCCGACGGTCGGCCAAATCCAGGCTGCCGGTGTGGGTCAGCGCCAGGATGTCGCCATAGCGGATCATCCAGCGGATCATCCCGTCGGTGGGTTTGTGCTCGACGCGACAGCGCGCCGCGATCGGTTCGAAGCCGGCGCCGCGGCCGGCGACGGGCATGGCCAGGCCGGCAGCGAAGGCCGCGAAGTCGGCGGCTTGTTCCGGCGCTTCGGGGTCGGCCAGGACGGCCTCGGCGGCCGCGATGCCTTCGTCAAGCTTGTTCTGGTGCACCGCCATCGCCGCCCCGGTGGCCTCGACGACGAGGCGCAGCGCGTGATGGGTGACCCGTTGACGCATCAGCGAAAGGATGTCGTGGGCTTGGTCTATTTCGCCCATCGACCAGAACAGCGTGGACAGCCGCGGGATGCCCCAAAGCACGAGCTGCAGCTCGTCGAGTTCGTCGGGGTTGAACTGCGCCAGGATCGAATCGGCTTCCCCCGGTCTTCCCTGCCACAGCACCGCCCGCGAGAGCAACTCGCCGGCGCGCAGCCCGTCGCCATGCTCAAATGCGCTGCGCGCCAATCGTTCCCCGAGGGGAAGGTTGGCTAGGAAGACGGCGTCCTTAGCGGCGGCCACTAGCAGAGCGTTGTCTGCTACCTGGTCGCTGTCGACGGACAGTTGCGCCAGGCGGATGCGATCCGCCGGAGAGGTGATGTCCCTCGCGGCGAGCACCGACACGATATTGCCGCGCAGTTTTCGCGCGGAGGCGGTGCCGGTGCGGCGGCGCATCACGTCCCCGTACAGCGGATGGGTGATGCGGGCGTTGAGCATGTGACCGTCGCGCGCGATGCGAATCAGCCCTTGCAGTTCGGCGGCGTCGACGGCCTCTTCACCGGCCAGTTCGACGAGCGCATCGAGATCCAGCGGCTCGCAGAATGCGAGGAACTTCAGCGCGCCGAGCGCCTCGGCGCCGGCGTGATCGAGCCGGCTCTCCAGTAGCTCGGCCAGGCCGGAGGAGACGGCCGTGGGTCCGCGCAACTGCCAGACGCCGTCGACCTCGGTCAGCGTGCGGGCTTCCACTGCGCCCTCGACCATGTGCCGCAGAAACAGCGGATTACCGCCGGACGCCGACCACATGACATCGGCCGACAGACCTTCCAGGACGCCGCCGAGCACCGATTCGACCAGCGCGATGCTCTGCTCCTTCGACAGCGGCTCCAAATCGAACCTCTGCAGGTAGCCGTCCTTCCACAGCGAGGTGACCGCATCCGGCACGGCTTCGCCGCTGCGGACGGTGGCGACGATGCGCCCGCTCCGCTCGACGGCGATGTGGTGCAACAGCGTGGCCGAGAGCTGGTCAAGCAGATGCGCGTCGTCCACGCCGACCACGGGCTCGGCGCCGGCGAGCATATTTTCGCGCGCCGCGGCCAGCAGCGCGATGGGGTCCCGGGCACTCGAGGCACCCACCCACTGCATGAACGCACCGAGCGGGATCGCCTGCGAGGACTCGGTGCATGCGGCCCAGTGCACGGCGGAAGGCAGCGTGTCGGTGACGGTGCGGGCCAGTGTTGTCTTACCGACGCCGGCGGGCCCGATGAGTACCACGCCGCGCTGCTCGTCACCGGTGAGCGCGGCGCGGATCGTTTGTTGCTCCACCGGCCGTTCGAGCAACTGCCACCGGCTGCTCATGTATGGGAAGTCTAGGGCCGTCCCGGGGTCGGTGCCGAATGAAATCGCCCGTGAACCTAAATTTTGGGTGCGCAGGTGCGCCACCGCCCGCGCCGCCCGGGCTCGGGTCGAGCCGGTGAGTGAGCCGGCGCGCTCACTGGGGCAGGTCAGCGACGGTCGGCTCGAAGGGGCGGACATTGTTCTTGTCGTGGCGGAAGTTGCTGGAGGCTTCGTAGACCTTCAGTTTGAGGCGGTTGATCGGGCCTAGCGGGCGGTGCGCGGCCAGCCCGCGCCACGAGTTATAGGACAGCACGTCGTCGCCGAACCGGCGCCGGTCTGGGGAGTCCGGATTCTGTTGCTCATAACGGAGCTTGGCGACCCCGATATGAGGACTGACTTCTTCCGGCCACGGCACCGTCGCGTCCTCGATGGGCATCCGGGCCAGGTCGGTGCACAGTTGGGCGCGCAGCTCGAATTCGGCGCTATTGCTCGCGAAGAAGTCGAATACCTGGCTGCGGTAGGCGTCGTAGCCGCTGTCAGCTGGCAGCAGCTGACCGGCCAGTGTCTTCACCGACTCCGACAGCGGCACGATCTCGAATTTCGCGACATTGTCGCCCCACCGGATGGGCGCCGACGAATAGAAGTTCTGTCCCAGGATGTGGGTGTTGGGCTCGATGAAGATCTCCACGGCGTTGGGAGGTGCCACGCCAACCCGGGACAGGATGGATTTGGCCCGCGTGAGCGCCGCGCCGACGGCGCTGAGCCCCGGATCGGACAGGCGTGCCAACAGCCACGCCAGGGGCATGCCGCGCCGCAGGTAAGCCCGCACATCGGCGAAGGGGAATTCCCGATGGGTCACCAGCAGGAAGTCCTGAGTCTTGGCGTCATCGTCGGCCAGGATGCGGTCGCCGGGCTCGTCCAGGAGCACCTTGATCGCCAGGCCGTGTACCCCGCGTATCTGGTCGCTTCGGATCACCCCGGAGGTGGTCGACAGCCGGGTGACCACCGGATAAGTGCGTGGCTGCGCGAACAGTCCCTGGGCCAGCTCGGGCCGCAGATCGGGATAGACGATGAGCTCGCCCCGCAGCACGGCCAACGTCTTGGCGTGGGCATCGCGCAGGCCGTGATGAAACTTCTTGTAGGCCCATTCGTTGTTGCCGTGCAACGCCTTGACGATTCCGTCGATCTCACGATCCTCGTCGGGCCCGGGCTGTTCGAGGGCGTCGCTGTAGGGGACGTACGTGGGCTGCGGGCCCGGTGGCGGGGGATAGCGGCGCACATCCGTTCGCGGCGGGGACATCCGGGTCCACGCACGTGCGGGTGTTCTTGGCCACGGGGCGAACGGATTGGTGACCGAGCGCAGGGTGGGCTCCAGCGCGGGGAAATGTCGCAGCAGCACGGTCCGCATCGAGTTGGTGTGCACCCACTCCATGCCGGCTTCGGTGTACATCGCCGGGGTGAAGTCGGTGGTGAAGAAGCGGTCGCTTCGCAGCCGGCGGGAGGCCATCAGGATGAAGATACGAAAAGCGGTGTCGCTGAACCCAAAACCCGGTGGCTTTGGCTCGGCGTACAGGCCGATCATGAGATCGACGCGTTCGACGTCGCCGTAGATCTGGCGCAGCTCCTCGGCCCACGCCGGATTGTCGGTGAGCTCCTCGAAGGTGGCGGCGGGCTTGAGTCGAAGCATCCGCCGAAAAGCGTTGTAGCGCGGCACACCACGTTCCCGGATCCGCAGGATGTCCGCGGCGGCCAGGTCGATAGGAATGTCGTCGACCCGGTGGAAGTCCTGTAAGTGGACCGGAAAGTTGTGCAGCGTAATCTGGCCGGGGTTCGCGACCCCCATCGAGTAGAACAGGTCGTCGGTTTCCCACTGCGCCAAGCGCTCTCGGACATGGGGCAGCGCCAGCTCGGGTAGCTCGTAGTGCGCCAGCTCCTTATCGTCGCGAAGCGAGCGCACGACGTAGTCGTCGGGGATCAGGGGATGCATGCGGTAGACGGCGACGAATTCCTCGGTCAGTGAATACGGCACACCGTCGTGGTTGGTGGGTGATCCGGGGATGCCCTGCAGAACCTCACTCGGGGTGAGGCGGCCGTAGCGCCCATCGAAGCGCTGCCCGAGCACCCCGAACCAGTTGGCCCGCATGGCGGACTCGGTGGTGGGGTGGGCGATGATCGCTGGGGTCCACTCCAGGGTGTGAATCTTGGCCATCAGCGCCGAGTTGACCAGGCAGGCTTTGTCGTAGAGCTGCTGGTCCGTCATCGTGGGATTGCGCAGGTGTAGTTCGCGGCAGATCGCGTTGTGCTCACGCAAGAACAGGGAATGCAGTAGCGCTAACCCGAGCCAGAAGTTGGCCCTGATCGCCCCGTGCGGGTCAAGGTAGGTCTCGAGATCCTCCGGGTGCAGGCCGACGTCGTCGATCTTGACCTGACCCAGCTCGCCGGTGCGTAGCCCGTTGGCGAATCCTGGGGTGTTGCCGTAGATCTGGGATCCGTCCCACCAATGGGTGTCCCGGGTGACGAAGGTTGGTGGTCCCGACGGATCCGGGCTGGGGTCGGGTGGAGTTCGTTTGATGGTCATGACAGGGTCGGGCCAAGGATCGGGGGGCTCGACGGGGATCTGCCAGGGGTTGTCGTCGATGGTGCCGTGGCTGAACCAGTCGTGCACCTCGAATTGGATCCAGGCGGCAGCCAGCAGGTTGAGCGTGGTCGCCGGCTTGAAGCTGTCACGCCTGAGCAGTCGCTGGCTGATCAAACGGGGGTTGGGTTCCAGGATGCGGTCGGGTTCTTCTGGATAGGTCAATTCGGTGGCGACGTTGCGGCCGAATCGGCTGCCCAATGATCCCATCAGTGGGTTCTGCAGGTCGTTGTTCGTGCCGTCCAAGGTGCGGGCGTCGCGCACGGGAGTGACACCGTCACCCGCGGGCGGGCGGTCGGCGGATCCGCGACCGGTGTCGTAAAGGTTGTCTGCGCGCAGTTGCTCACGCAATCCGACGAGGACGGCGAGCCCCAATGGCTTGGGAAGTCGGGACCATCCGACCCACCGATCTGTCAACTCTGCTACTCGCGCCAGCCGGTCTCCGAGCGTCATGATCGCCTCCGCTCAATGGGTTTGACTGCCCAACGCGGGAACCACCGCGCGGGGCCGAATTGGCATCGCGCACCGGCCATCTGCTGGCCGGTCCGGCGGTGTCGTTGCTAACCGTGCACACGGTTGCTCCAGGTCGTCGTTCGCCGTAATAGCTGAAGCTGAGGTGGACACTAACAGTTCGTCGGGCATCGGGCGGTGGATCCGCGCCCGCGCCGACCGCCGCGGCCACCGCGTCAACGCTGGCGTCGGTGCGGCCGGGCAGGCAACGGAACACCTAACGGGATCAGCAGTGCGCCTGGTTAATCCGTGCGCTGGCGGCGGAGTCGAACCACACGGCTGGGAACCCGAAATTCTCGTCCCAGGTCGCCCATTCGTCCTCCCAAATCATCGGCGGGCCGATCAGCTTGGGGCTGGTCCACAAGACGACGCCGTGCACGTCGAGCAAGGAGATGCCACCGTAGAACACCCATCGGTCGTCATCGTCACTGGACTTCACGTGCGCAAAGAAGTTCGCCGTTCCGTCAGCTTGAATCGTTAACATCTCGTCCTGCAGGACACAGTCACCGACATGCGTGACACCCGACCAAACCCACCACTTTTTCGCGACCTCGAACGGACTCGGCTCGGGGTGGAGGCGTACGTCGCTTAAAAGGTCCACCGGTGATATGTGCTTGCACGCCGACTCTGGTTTCTCGTCCACTGTCGGCTCGGCGTTGACGGCGTCATTGTCAATGGTCATTTCATGCTCCTAACGGCGTTGGGATCGCCGCACCACCTGTGCGGCCGCTCCCACATTCCGTCGTTCGACGGACGCGCCACACGCGTAGTTGACTACGCGAAACTCGGCCCGACGGCGACGCGGATCTGCCCATTGGCCTTGACCGCCTCGGAGTAACGTCGCTACGGTAGCGTCGCTACCTTATTGCGAAGGATGCTGATGCTGGAACGGTTGACGCGATTTGTTGTCGGTGCGCCGCGACTGGTGTTGGGGGCGGCATTGCTGGTGGCGGTCGCCGCCGCCGTGTTCGGTCTCCCGGTCGCGAGGCACCTTGCCGCGGGTGGGCAGCAGGACCCGACGTCCGAATCTGCGCGGGTAGCGCAGACTCTCGTCGACAAGTTCGGTATCAGTGACCAGTCGCTGGTGTTGATGCTCAGCAGTGAGCAAGGCGCAAAGACTCCTGCCGTGGCCAAGGTCGCCGGCGAGTTGGAAGCCGAGCTGCGCCGCTCCGGAGTCGTGCTCAATTTGACGTCCGCATGGAACGCGCCGCCCCCGGTCGCGGCCGAGTTGTTCAGTAAGGACGGTAAGTCCGGGATGATTGTGGCCGGCCTGGTCGGCGGCGAGAACGACGCCCAAAAACATGCCACCACGCTGATCAAAAGCCTCGGGCACGATCGCGACGGGGTCTCGGTGCGCGCCGGCGGGATGGCCACCGTCTACGGCCAGATCACCAAGCAGACCGAGCGCGACCTGCTGACCATGGAATTGATCGCCATCCCGGTGACTTTCGTTGCGCTGGTGGCGATTTTCGGTGGTCTCAACGCGGCGCTCCTACCGCTGGTGGTGGGTCTCTTCTCGATCTTTGGGGCCATGTCGGTGCTGCGCGCCCTGACCTACTTCACCGACGTTTCGATCTTTTCCCTCAACCTGACCATCGCGATGGGACTCGGGCTGGCAATTGACTACTCACTGCTGATCATCAACCGGTACCGAGAAGAGGTCGCCTCAGGGATGAGTCGCGACGAGGCGCTGGTATTGACCATGCGCACCTCGGGACGGACCGTGTTGTTCGCCGCCTTGACCGTGGCTCTGGCGCTGGTTTCGCTGGTCCTTTTCCCGATGTATTTCCTCAGGTCGTTCGCCTATGCCGGGGTGGCGGTAGTGAGCGTGGGCGCGGTGGCGGCCCTGGTGATCGTTCCCGCGGTCATCACCCTGCTCGGCGATCGCATCGATGCGCTTGACATCCGTCGGTTCGTGCGACGCGTCACGCGCCGTCCAGAACCCGTTGCCCGGGACATCACCGAGACGTTTTGGTATCGGATCGCCAAACGTGTTATGGCACATGCCATTCCGATAGCCGTGGCAATAGTTGCCGCGCTTCTGTTTCTGGGACTGCCATTTCTCGACGTACAGCTCGGCTTCCCGGATGATCGGACGCTGCCCGCGTCGGCGTCGGCCCGCCAAGTTGGAGACGAATTGCGGACCAATTACAGCAACGACGATGCTACGAACCTCTCCGTCATCGTCGAGCACGTGACGGAGCCCGCGCGCCAACAGCTGGACGGCTACGCCGCCGAGCTTTCGCGTGTGCAAGGCGTTACCAGCGTGTCGGCACCAACCGGCGCCTATGTCAACGGAAACAAGGCCGGCCCGGCGGCGATGCACACCGGAATCAAAAACGACACGGCGCTTTTCACCGTGCAGACCAAGATCGAGCCGTACACGGCGGCCGCCGAACGCCAGCTCGACGCCCTGCACGCAATACCGGCGCCCGGGGGCGCACATCCGATGATCGGCGGTGGCGCGCAACTGGACCGCGATGCCGTCAACGGCATACTCTCTCGGCTGCCGTGGGTGCTGGGCATCATCGCCGTCGTGACCTTCGCACTGCTGTTCATGCTCACCGGCTCGGTGGTGCTCCCGCTAAAAGCGTTGGTTCTCAACGTCATATCCCTGACGGCGACGTTCGGAGCCCTGGTTTGGATATTCCAGCAAGGCCACCTCGGTGCGTTGGGCACCGCGCCCACCGGGACGATCACCTCGAACATGCCCGTTCTGATGTTCTGTATCGCCTTCGGGCTTTCGATGGACTACGAGGTATTTCTGATGTCCCGCATTCGGGAGTATTGGATGAATTCGGGCCGCACCCGGGCCGACAACGACGAATCGGTGGCTCTTGGTGTGGCCCGCACCGGCCGCGTGATCACCGCCGCCGCCGTGATCATGTCGATCTCGTTCGCCGCGCTCATCGCCGCGCAAGTGTCGTTCATGAGAATGTTCGGAACCGGACTGACGATCGCAATCCTGATGGACGCCACCATCATACGAATGCTGCTGGTGCCGGCCTTCATGAGGATCTTGGGCCGGCTCAACTGGTGGGCACCCGCGGCGTTGGTGCGCTGGCATGCCCGGTGGGGGATCACCGATGAGCCGCTCGAGGAAAACGCCTATGCATCCTGAAACGCGTCGGCAACGCCTGCCCCGGGGATCGGGCGGGCAGCTGCGTGAGCAAATCATCGACACGGCAACGGAACTCATCATCGCGTCGGGAGACACCAAGGCACCCTCGACGCGAGAAGTAACCCGGGCGCTGAACATCTCCGCCCCTTCGCTCTATCGGCATTTCGCCGACAAAGACCAGCTGCTCGATGCCGTGTGCGCGAAGTACTACCGCCGCCTCGGCGAGGTCATGCAAGACGCCGCGCGCGACCTACCGACCCCACTGGAACGATTGCATGCCCTGGGCATCGCCTACGTGCGGTTCGCGGTCGCGACACCGCTGATGTATCGGGTGGCTACCGGCGCTCCGCCACGGCGGGGTAGCGACTTCGACGAAACGCTCATCAGCTCGGCGTTTGTCCACCTGCAAGACACTGTGCAAGAACTCATCGACCAAAAGTTCTTCCCGCCAGGTGATTCCGTCGCACCCGCCCTGCAGCTGTGGGCGGCGGCCCACGGTGTTGCGTCCCTCCTCATCACCAAGCCGTACCTCCCGTGGGGGGACGCCGAAGCGTTCACGAACAACGTCCTGCGAGCCGTGTGTATCGGGCAAGCGGTCGACGGCCTTGATCTCTCTGTGCTGCTTCCGCGTCGGGAATGATCTCAGCGTTTTCTCAGCGCGGTTACCGTAGGCATGCAGGAAACACCGAGGCCGGAAGGTCACTGCCAGATGAACGACATGACGAAACAGGCGTTGACCAAGGTCCCGGCGGTCACTCTGGGGTTCTGGGTCATCAAGATATTGGCGACGACGCTGGGCGAGACCGGCGGCGACACCGTGACGATGACGCTGAACTGGGGCTACGTCGCGGGTGTCGTTCTCTTCGGTGTGGCCCTGGTTGTCCTGGTTGCGGCGCAGATCTTCGCCAAGCGCTTCCACGCGAGTCTGTACTGGGCGACGATCGTCGCCTCGACAACTTTCGGCACGACGCTGGCCGACTTCGCCGACCGGCAGTTGGGAATCGGCTACACGGGCGGATCGCTTCTGCTGCTTGCCTGCCTCCTGGCCACCCTGGGGTTGTGGCGGTGGACGCAGGGAACGGTGTCCGTGAGCACCGTTTCGACGCCGAAGGTGGAGGCGTTCTACTGGGCGACGATCACGTTTTCGCAGACGCTGGGCACCGCGCTTGGGGATTGGCTCGCCGATACCCGCGGATTCGGTTACGAGCGCGGGGCATTGGTATTCACCACGGCTCTGCTCGTGGTAGTCGCCCTGTACTACTGGACCAGCGTGTCGCGGGTGACCCTGTTCTGGGTGGCATTCATCCTGACGCGGCCCCTGGGCGCGACCGTCGGCGACTTCCTCGACAAGCCGGTCGCCGACGGCGGCTTGGCCCTGAGCCGTCCGCTGGCGTCGGCGGTCATCGCGGGCATCATCGTCGCGTTGCTCATCGTCCTGCCCCAACGCGCGGGACGTCACCCGGGCCAGGCGGAAGCCGCGCGCGAAATAGCGTGACGGCATGAGAGTCCTGCTCGTCGAGGACGAGCCACGACTTTCGGCGACTCTGGCTATGGGACTCAAGGCCGAGGGCTTCGTCGTCGTGGCGGTCGGTAACGGCGTCGAGGGCCTCCAGGAGGCCGTCGACAACAGCTTCGATGTCGTAGTCCTCGACATCATGCTGCCCGGCTACAGCGGATACGAGGTGCTGCGTCGAATGCGGGCACAGGATGTATGGACACCGGTGCTGATGCTGACCGCCAAGGATGGCGAGTACGACGAGACCGATGCGCTCGATCTCGGAGCGGATGACTATCTGACAAAACCGTTTTCGTTCAGGGTTCTCGTCGCGCGCCTGCGGGCATTGGTCCGCCGCGGCGCACCCGAGCGGCCCGCGGTGTTGACCGCCGGATCTTTGTCCCTGGATCCCGCGCGGCACACCGTTCTACGTGGTTCGACTCCGATCACGCTGACCCCCCGTGAATACGGAGTGCTGGAGTTCCTCATGCGCAACAAGGACACGGTCGTGACGAAGGCCGAGATATTGCGCAACGTGTGGGACGCGCACTACCAAGGTCCCGACAACGTTGTCGAGGTCTACGTGGGGTACGTGCGCCGCAAGATCGACGCCCCCTTCGGCACCAACACCATCGAGACGGTCCGAGGCGTCGGTTACCGGTTGTCGTGCTGAGGCAGCGTCACGATCACCTTGGTCCCGCCGCCGGGCCGGTCGTCGATGGTGACTGCGCCGCCGTGAGCGGCGACAACCTCGGCGACGATCGCCAGGCCCAGCCCGGTTCCTCCTCGGCTGCGTGAACGGTCCGAATCCAGGCGCACGAAGCGCTCGAACACCCGGGTCCGTTCGGCCGGGGCGATGCCAGGCCCGTCGTCGCTGACGATCAGTGTTGCGCTTCCGTTTTGGCTGCCGACTTCGATGGCGATTTGCGAGTTCGCATGGCGGACAGCGTTATCCACGAGGTTGCGGATCATGCGGGAAAGTGCCGCGGGGTCACCGGTCAGGCGCGCGGGACGGATGTCGGTTTCGAGCCTGCATTGCGTTTCGCGCCGCACACGTGCCGCTTGCTCCTCGGCGAGGCCGTCGAGGGCGGTCTCCTCCCTGCGCAGCACCAGGCTGTGCTCGTCGGCGCGGGCCAGCAACAGCAGATCGTCGATCAGGGTCCGCATCCGTTGCGCCTCGGGAAGCAGGGTATTGACGGCTAGCTCGGCATTGAGCAGTTCGGGATGAGCCTCGGCGACCTCCAATCCGGAGATGATGGTGGCCAGCGGGCTGCGCAGTTCATGCGAGGCGTCGCCCAGGAACCGTTTCTGCGCGCGGTGACCGGCTTCGATGCGCGACAGCATTTCGTTCATGGTGAGGGCCAGAGCCGCGATCTCGTCGCGACTGCTTGGTACGGGCACCCGTTCGGCCAAGTCGGACGTCGAGATTTCGGCCACCCTACTTCGGATTTCGTCCACCGACTGTAGTGAGCGGCGGACGAGCAAGTAGGTCGCTGCCGCTGCTACCGCGATGATGATCGGGGCGCCACAAGCCAACAGCAGCGCGACCACCCGTGCGGTTGCCTCGACCGCCTCGCTGCCACCTCCGACGAGCACCGTGTATTGACCGGATGCAGTGTCCACCTTTTGACCGCTGATGCGCATGTCGTCATGGGGCACCGCATCGTCGGGCATACCGCGGCGCAAATTGGAGTCGAACCCGCTGATGGGCAGGAGTGGTGTTTGCGGTGCCGACCCGGATCGCCTTGCCACCTTGCCGTCGGGAGCGATCACTTGGATTGCTACCACGCGCTGATCCGTGGTCAAAAGGTCGCGGTCGAGCTCGTTGAGCGAATTGGTCTGCAGCACCTGCGCAATGTCGCGGACTCTGCCGGCGCTGGCATCGTCGACACCCGCCAACAACGACCGGTACAGGATGGCGTCCAAACCCGCGCCCGCAAAAGCAAGTCCCACCAAGACGACGATCGCCGATACCGCGGCTGAGCGAGCGGGGATGCCCAAGTTGCGGGGATGCACCGATCGCAGGAACCCCATGTGCCGAAACGGGCGGATCGCAGACATCCACACAGTCTGATTCTGCAGCGCGGGCCCGCCGAGCTCAGGGACCTTCTCAGCGGGCTCTCAGCGTCCCGCTCCTAGCCTGGCGCTCCGTGTTGAGGACATCTGCGCCAAGGCCAGCAGATCACGCAGCGAGGGAGGGCGGCGGTCGATGAACGTCGAGCAATTCCGGCGGGTGCTCGCCGAGCTTCCCGGCGACATGCCGATCATTGTCGAGGATTCCAAAATGGGCTGGATGGAGAACGCGGCGCTGTATCTGGCGCCATCCCACATCGACCACCGCGTCTCGGGCAACTATCTCTACCCACGCTACGAGGACGGCGCCGACAACTGTGAGGCCCTGTTGATCAGCGGCTTCGGTCAGTCCGACGACGGCCTCCTCGAAATCACTCCGCAGCCGTCGCAACCGACGGTGATCGACGTGCCCGCGGTCAGCCAATTCATAGGTGGCACATAGCCGTAACGAAAAGCCCGTCGAGACGATATAGGGAGGAGCCCAGGTTGCCGGGGGATAAAGCAACTGAAAGGCGCAATCCCGCGGGAGAGGGACTGATGAGCTACCAGACGGATTCGATCGCTCGGCCCGAGTCTCTTGGGCCGATCGCGGTAGGCACCGGCGATCCCGCGCCCTCCGATGTGCTGACCAAGCCACGGTTGCGCGGTTGGATCCACCAGTACTGCGCCATCGCGTTTGTCATTGCGGGTATGCCGCTGGTGGCAGTGTCGTGGGCGGCGGTATCCAAGCGGGCCGGGCACTCGACCCTGACATACACCCTCGCGATAGTGGCGTTGTTTGCGGTCAGCGCCGTCTATCACCGCGTCAACTGGGAGTCGGCGGCCGTCCGGAACTGGATGAGGCGGCTCGACCACTCGATGATCTTCGTTCTCATCGCCGGCAGCTATACACCGTTCGCGCGGCTGGACATGCCGCGCGGGACCGGCGATGTCGTGCTGGCGATCGTGTGGGGCGGCGCGGCGGCCGGAATTGCGCTGACGTTGTTCTGGCCCACGGCCCCGCGCTGGTTGAGCTTGATGCTCTACCTGCTGCTGGGCTGGGTCGCGGTCTGGTACGCGGGGACGATCGTGCACAACGCCGGATTGCCCGCAGCGGTACTGCTAGCTGTGGGTGGCGCGTTGTACAGCATCGGTGCGCTGTTTTACGGGCTGCGCTGGCCCCGCCTCTGGCCGACGACGTTCGGTTATCACGAGCTGTTCCATGCGTGCACCGCGGTTGCGGCGATCTGCCAGTACATCGCCATTTGGCTCGCGGTTTTCTAGGAGCGCTCCGCGCGAATTTAACCCCTCACCTTCAACATATAGCGCACCCGGGGGCTTGCGGCAAGACCGGGGTAATGCCGCAAAATCGTTGGCCGAAGCCAGAACTCATTCGGTCGGGGGTTTGCGACGTGCATGTTTCGTTGGAGTCGGATAGGTCACGCCGCGCGGTCGCCCACGCGGTGGTGGTTGTCGGGGCGGGCCCGACAGGGCTCATGCTGGCGGGTGAATTGGCATTGGCGGGTATTGACGTCGCGATTGTCGAGCGGCGCGCCAGCCAAGAGGTGATCGGCTCGCGTTCAGGCGGTTTGCATTCGCGCACGATCGAGGTCCTCGATCAGCGCGGAATCGCCGACCGATTCCTTTCAGAGGGTCAGATAGCGCAGGTCGCCGGATTCGCCCAAATTCGTTTGGACATCAGCGATTTCCCCACCCGGCATCCCTACGGGCTCGCGCTGTGGCAGAACGATATCGAGCGGATACTGGCGTCCTGGGTCGAGGAGCTGGCCGTGCCGATTTATCGCGGACGCGAGGTGACGCGTATCGCGCAAGACGGCGCGGGTGTCGACGTCGAGACAGCGGACGGCCAGTTGCTGCGGGCCGAGTACCTCGTCGGCTGCGACGGGGGGCGCAGCCTTACACGTAAAGCGGCCGGCATCGACTTTCCGGGTTGGGATCCGACAACGAGCTATCTCATCGCCGAGGTCGAAATGGCCTTCGAGGCAGACCAACCGCCGGAATGGGGAATCCGCCACGACGCCCTCGGCGTTCATGCGCTGGCGGATGGAAGCCCGGCTCGGGTCATGGTGACCGAACGAGACCTCGCACCAAACGGCGACCCCACCTTACGCGATCTGAGTGAGGCGCTCATCGCTGTTTACGGAACGGACTACGGAATCCACAGTCCCACTTCGATTTCCAGGTTCACCGATGCGACACGTCAGGCAGCGGCCTACCGCGACCGGCGAGTCCTGCTGGCCGGCGACGCCGCGCATGTGCATCACCCGGTAGGCGGGCAGGGACTCAACACAGGTGTGCAGGACGCGGTGAATCTGGGATGGAAGCTGGCACAGGTGATCAAGCAGACCGCCCCCGATAGCCTCCTCGACACCTACCATGCCGAACGGCACCCGGTCGCGGCGCGCGTGCTGCGCAACACCATGGCGCAAATCGCGCTCCTTCGCCTCCTCGATGACCGGACCAAGGCCTTGCGGGACGTCGTTTCCGAACTCCTCAGCCTCGACGAGGCCCGCCGACGATTCGCCGCCATGATGTCCGGCCTGGACATCCACTACGACCTCGGCGAGGGCCACCCGTTGCTGGGGCGCCGCATGCCCGATCTCGACCTCGTGACCGCCAACGGCGCGACGCGGGTTTTCACCCTGCTCCACGATGCCCGTCCGGTGCTACTCAACCTCGGCGAGCCCGGTGGTGTCGACATCACACCATGGGCCGGTCGAGTCCAACTTGTCGACGCGAAACACGTTGGGGATTGGGAGCTTCCGGCGCTCGGTGCGATCCCCGCCGCGCCCGCGATGTTGATCCGGCCCGACGGACATGTCGCCTGGGTGGGTGACCGGGCCGGGCCCGAGCTTGCCGACGCGCTCACCACCTGGTTCGGCGCGCCTGACGCACCGATCTAACGGGTGTTTTCGTCCGGAAGGTCGTACCGCGACTGATGCGCACCAGGGGCATCCGGATCCTCGTCCCGATGGTTCAGCTTCTCCTGCAGATCACGCTGCTCCTCGGTCGTCTTCCTGGCGTCCTTGGGCGGCGTCGGTGGGGTGCCGTGGCTTTCGCGGGCCATGCGAGATCTCCTTCCGATCTGACCGGCTCATTGGCCTTTCAGGCTGCCGATCCGAAGCGAATAGTCGGTGCGGGTGGGTTGCGGGCTGTCCTCGAGGTCCTCGACATAGCGTGCGGGGTCGCGATCGGCGATCGGCAGCCCCTTGGTGGTGGGATGGCGCACCATGAACTCGCTGTACTGCTGCCCGAGCGCTTCACGAAGGCCGATGGGGGCGTGGCGACGAAAGTCCGACAAGCCTTCGCGTTCCTCTTCGCCCATGTGGTCGTCGTTGGCCATCCGGGTGCGGCCGACGGCCGCCCACCAGGGTTCACTCCCGATCGGGGCCGCCTTCGCGTCGCGCACGCCGTCGCGAATGTCGTTGTGGTCGCCGATGGCGTCGAGCGTCTCGCCTTCGGGATCGTCGGCGCCCCGCTTGAGCAATTGGGGGTAGAAGATCTTCTCCTCGATGTAGGCATGCACATCGAGCTTGTCGGCGAGCGGACGCCACACCCGCTCGATTGCGCGGTGGTCCTCCGGCGTCTGCGCCTGCAGATCGTCCAGCCTGGCGAATTGTTCGCGGAACCAATTGTGGTCGGCGAGGATCAATTCGGTGATGTCAGCCATTCCGACCCCCAAGTCCGCCCACCGTGCGCCTCGCGGCCATCGTGACCCATGGTGGTAGAACCAGTCAATCCGTTTGCAACTACCCGGTAAGCACCCCGGCTCCGTAGCTCGATCCCGCCCACCAAGCGAGGGCCGCCGCCCACTCGGACCGGTCGGCGGAATCGCCGGCCCAGGCGATGTAACCGTCGGGCCGCACCAGCACCGCCGGACCGGAATCGCCCCGCTCCGCTTGAAGCACTCCAGCTACGTCAACCGGAGGTGTGCCGCGCTCACGAATCAAAACGAAGCCGGGTGTGCGTTGCAACTCGGTGAGCCGGCCTTGCGTCAACGAGATCTGCGTCGCGCAGGTGCCAACTAGAGAGTTCTCGCCCTTCCGGTGGGCATACCGCAGTGTGGTTCCCGCGAAGCTTCCGGCTACCGCGTCGCGAACGCGAGGTATACGAAGGATCCTGGGCATCAGCAAGTTTCGTAGCTTCCGCGCAACTCGCGGACGGAGTGTGACGCCACGCGCCATGAGACCGGACTGCAGCAGCACCCGCTGGCCGATCGGATGGCGTTCCGACTGGTAGCTGTCGAGTACGGCGTCGTTCGCTCCCGCGAGTACCGCATCGATCTTCCAAGCGAGGTTCGCGGCGTCCTGGATGCCGGTGTTCATGCCCTGTCCTCCCATGGGAGAGTGGACGTGCGCTGCGTCTCCGGCGAGGAACACACGGCCATGCCGGTATTGTCCGACTTGTCGTTCGTCGCAATGGAATCGGGACCTCCACCCCACCTCGCGCACTCCGAGGTCGGTGTTCATTGCCCGCGCAAGGATGCCGACGATCTCGCCGGTGTCCACGGGTTCGGTATCGGGTACTTGATTGTTGCGGTCCCATACCATCGCGCGGTACCACGACCCGCCGGAGTCATGGCGTCCGTAGGGGGCTAAGAATGCGAACTCATTGCGGGTACTGCCCAGTGTCAGGCCGCCGCCGGCCGGCCCGTGTGTCAGCTTGACATCGGCGAGCACGATCGATGACAGGATCGTTTTGCCGCTGAAATCCGCACCCGCCAACTCACGAACGGTACTGTGTGCGCCGTCGGCGCCGACCAAGTACCGCGCCCGCCAGGTGTGACGGGATTCGTTGTCGCCGTGAGCCCGCGCGGTCACGGTGACGCCCTCGGCGTCCTGGTCGAGTCCGATCACCTCGACACCGCGCCGGATATCGGCGCCCTGCGCGATGGCGTAGCCCGCGAGCGCCCGATCGACGTTGGTCTGCGGAGTGATCATCGCGAATCGGTACGGCGAGTCGAGGTGCGTGAGGTCGATGCGGGCACCGCCGAAAATCGTGACTCCCGGCGCTGTGTGTGCGTGCGCCAACAGATCGTCGGCCAGCGCGCGGGCATCGAGGACCTCGAGGGTGCGGGCCATGGTGGCGAAGGCGCGGCTTGCCGGGTTGGCCACGGGCCAGCGCTCTAGCACGGTGACCGACCTGTCGGCCCGAGCGAGGTCACCAGCGGCGGTCAGGCCCGTCGGCCCGGCGCCGACGACGAGCACATCAACGTCGTGTGCGGACATCACGCCACCGCCTCCGGGTCTGGATACCAGCGCCGGATGTCGTCGGGCGTTGGCTTGGCTGCACGATTGAAGACGAAACGGCACCCGGGCTGCGTGGTGTGTGCGGCATTGACGATCGACTCGAATAGCAGCGTATTGTTCGCGACGAGTCGCACACCGGCGCCGATAAGCACCGCGTCGTAGTGTTTGGCTTCCAGCCACCGACGGGCAGTCTCAGCTCCGGCATCGCCGAATTCGATAAGGCAGTTGTCGACGTCGTAGCCGGCGGCGCGCAACGCGGCGACGTTGTCATCATTGGCGGCGCGTAGCTGCTGCGGCGACAGGCCCGGAAATTGAGCGAAGTCGGGTGAGGAGTAATCGATCGCGTCGGGGTCGAGCCCAATCTGGATCGCTGTGATCGTCATGGCCGTGACCTCCAACCTTGGGTTCAACAACTGTTGAACTCAACGATAGGCGCGGAATGCAGGGGGTGTCAACAGTTGTTGAATACACTGGTCGGCATGCCCACCAAGGTGCGTGATGGAGAGGCGACCCGATCGACCATCCTGGCCACCGCGCGATCGCAGTTCGGAAACCATGGCTTCGAACGCACGACCATCCGCTCGATCGCGTCAGCGGCAGGCGTCGATCCGGCGCTCGTCATGCACTATTTCGGCAGCAAGGCAGAACTTTTCGCAGCGGCATCCAGGTTCGACATCACGTTCCCGGATCTCTCCGACGTCGCACCCGACCAGGTCGCCGATGTGCTCCTGCCACTGTTCGGTGCCGTATGGGGTCCGGAGGGGCCATTTCTCCCGCTACTGCGGGCGGCCGCGACAAACCGAGCCGCCGCTGATGCCCTGCTCGAGGTCTTCGTCGATCGGGTCGCGCCGGCATTGGCCGCAGTCGTCCCCAACCGTGCCGCCGAACGCGCCGCCCTGGTCGGATCGCAACTCCTGGGCCTCGCGGTGGCTCGTTACGTCCTTTGCATCCCTTCACTTACCGCCATGGACGACGCAGACCTCACCAAATGGCTGCGACCGGTGATCACCCACTACCTGACAGGCCCGGCGCCGTGACCGGTGTTCTAGCGTCAATCGAGCGGACCCAACAATTAGACAATGCGAGGTGTCCTGATGCATCCGTTCCGCAAGGCGGTAGAGGAGCGCGACGAGGCGGCCATCCACGCGATGCTGGCCGATACCGTGGTGTTCACCAGCCCGGTGGCCTTCAAGCCGTATGTCGGCAAGCCGATCACCGCGGCAATCCTGCGCGGAGTGTTGCGGATCTTCGAGGACTTTCGCTACATCCGCGAAATCAACGACGCCAACGGTCACGACCACGCGTTCGTGTTCGAGACGACGGTGGCGGGCAAGAAGATCACCGGTTGCGATTTCCTGCACTTCAACGACGACGGTCTGATCGACGACTTCATGGTGATGGTGCGCCCACTGTCCGGCGCGACCGCGCTGTCCGAGGCGATGGGCGCTCAGTTCGAACGGATCCAACAGGAAGCCATCGAACTCGCCTGAATCAACTCGGGCGGTGAGCATCTCGGCGCAGCCGCACCGCCCGACTCACCGCCGTTGCCAGCGCCAGGACCGCCATCACGGCGAGAATCGTCGCGGAGACGCCCGACCCGACCGTCGTCAAGACCAAGGGCAGGCCAAAGCCGACGTACGTCACCACATAGAACACTCCGACGAGCGCACCCCGGATGCGTTGCGGCGCCGCGGCTTCCAGGTCGATCAGGCCCTCGCGCAAACAAAGTCCGGACGCGCACCCGAGAACGACGAACAGCGGCAGGCCCAATGCCAGCGATATGGTCGGCGGGGCGGCCGCAGTGACCGCGTAACCGAGCGCGGCCAGCACGGCACCGGCGGTGCCGGCGTGTGGACCCCAGCGAAACACACGCGCCAACACCTGAATTAGCCCGCTGACTCCATTGACTATCAGCGTCGCCGCGCCCACGGCCATCGGAGCGGCGAGCCCGGTGTGTACCCGGGTGGGGATCGCGATGAACCCCAACGTCGCCGAGGCGAACACCCACGGCGCCAGGGGCATGGCCCAACTCAGCGCCCACGCGGTCCCCTGCCGTGCTGACACCGAAGGCTCCCAGCCCCGTTCCGTTGCCGGCGCCGTCGCGCCCGTGCGCCGCACCGCCACGACGGTTATGGCCATCGCCAGCACGACAATCGCCGCGGCGAGCCCGAACGACACCCGCACGCCGGGCTGTCCGGCCCGCGCGATCACACCCGCGGTGAACGGGCCGATGGCGAAACCCAAGAGCAACACAGCGCCGGCCGTGGCCGCGCCGGCGGGACCCTTCAGATCGGACGCCCACGCGGTGCAGGAACTCATCAACAGACCCACACCGATCCCGACGATCAAGCGTCCCATCAGCAATACATCCGCGTGCTGGGAAACCAGCATCGCCAAGGTGCCCGCAATGGCGGTTGTCGAGCCCGCCAGCGCCACCGACTGACGCCCGAGCGCGTCGGATACCCGGCCGCCGACGAGCAGTCCAGGCAGCAATCCCAGCGCGTAGATTCCGAAGATCGCGTCGAGCCTGGCCGCGCCGAGATGTTGGCGCTCGCCGATCAACGGCATCAGCGCGACGAAGTGGTTGGCCACCCAGCCCGTGGACAGCAAGAGAACCAGCACGCCGGTGAACACGGCCCGGGTTTCGTCGGACCCGCGGCGCTGGTCACTGACTGCGATCGGCGAAGGCCGGCCGGTGCGCACATCCGACGAGATCACCGATTTTTCCTCCCCACGGTCATGCGCTCACTGCCGGGCCGACAAACGGTAGAAGACGAGGGCGCCCCGGCTGTTATTCCCACCCGGCCGAAGGTTGCACGGGCCGCGGCACCGGGTCGATCTCGTTGGATCGGCACATCAGGCACTCGCCGGCAAACGCGCGCACCGACCGGCGCAAACCCCACCGCCGAGTTTGAAACCGGCCGAATTGGTGTACAGATACCACTACTGGCAATCCGGGAGGGCAAATGACAAAGCAAATTGCTGCCGCCACGATCGTGCTCGCTGCCCTGCTGTCCGGTGCGTGTTCAGCCTCACAGATCATCAACACCGGCGGCGACACGAAGTGCAAAGACTTCACCACTCAGGACGAGAAGAAACAGAACGACGAAGTCACCAAGATGCTCAAGGACAAGAACGGGGCTGACCCGAGCAACATTGAGATCTCGGCGACTCGGCTGTCGGCGTTGACGTACTGCCAGACGGTGGGCAAGCCGGACACCAAGATCTCCGAGGCGCCGCACGGCTGACGGCGATCGCGTGTTCAATGTTGAACATGTTGCGTCGCGGTGCTGCGGCGGGGGCGCCGACCTTGCCCGTCGATCTCTACGGCAAAGAGACGCTGCTCAGGCCGGCCGAAACCTATCGTCAGATCCGCGATGCGGGGGCCGTCGTATGGCTGCCGAAGCACCGACTGTGGGTCATGGGCCGCTATCGCGATGTGCGCCAGGCGCTTAGCGATGACGAGACTTACTGCAGCGGCAACGGGGTGGCCGCCAATCCGGTGACCAACGTGTTGACCGCCGGCACGACGCTCGCCAGCGACGGCGAGGGCCACTCGAAGCGGCGGCGCGTATTGCTGCAATCCCTCTCGGCCAAGGCGCTTTCCGACATTGAGCCGGTTCTGCAAGCCGAGGCGACGGCGATCATCGACCGGCTATGCGAGAGGCCGGAGTTCGACGGGGTATCCGATTTCGCCGCTTATCTGCCCATCCGGGTGGTCGCGGATCTCGTCGGCGTCGACCTCGACCATCACCGCATGCTGAGATACGGCCGCGGCGGCTTCGACGTATTGGGCCCGACCAACACCCGCACCGTGAAGGCAGCGCCGGTGGGACTGAGTTTTTGGCGCTATGCGCGATCTATCCGCTCCGAGAGTGTCAAGCATGGCGGATGGGCAGAGTCGGTCCTCGCGGCGGGACATGCCGGCGCGTTGAGCCCGTCGGAAGCCAAGGCCATGGTGATCGACTTCATCGGTCCGAGCCTGGACACCACGATCCTGGCGTCGGCGCAACTGCTGTGGAGCCTGGGCACCCAACTCGAGGTGTGGGAGGAGCTTCGGCACAACCCCGAGCTGGTGCCCGCAGCCGCGGTCGAAGCCGTTCGCCTCGGCTCACCGGTGCGCGGCTTCACGCGAATGCTGAAGAAAGACACCGAGATCGACGGCATCCGATTGCGTCGTGGTCAACGAGTCGCGCTGCTCTACGCGTCAGCCAACATGGACGAGACACAATTCGAACAACCCGAGGTCTTCTCCTTGCACCGCAAGGGAGCCAACCTCGGATGGGGCTTTGGCGCCCACGCCTGCGTCGGCATGTATCTATCCAAGATGGAGATGCACGCGCTGCTGCGAGCGATGATTCCCACGGTCAGCCGGATCCAGGTTGACCGGCCCGTGCGGCTCTTGAACAACACGCTGCAGGGCTTCGAGTCGCTGCGCGCGAGCTTCAGCCCGTGCGCGGCCTAGAAGAAAAATCCGGCGTACGGCGCTTCGGCCACCGCGAACAGCCGATCAGCCGCCGCGAGTGCCGCGGGCTCGTCGGCCCGCGCCAGTCCGGCTACGGCCAGACCGCGCCAGGTGGCGCCGCCGAGCAGGACGGCGGCGAGTCCCTCGACACCGACGCGCACCTGGGCGGGCCGTTTCGTCGGTTCCACGCCGTCGCCGGCGATGGTGTAACTGGCCGAATTATGCTGCAGCAGTGAGTCATTCACGGCGATGGTGACGGCGCCGTCGCCGGCGTATCGGCGGGCCGTCAGCGCCTTCTCGGCATGGATGACCCGCAACCATGTCTCGTCATGCACCGCGGAAATCTTCATGGCCCGCCGGTCGACCAATAGCCAGGGCAGCGGATCGTCGACCGGCAACATCCAGAACATCACGCGGTCGACGAGATCGAGGCCGAGCAGGAAGCGCAGCAGCCCCAGGTACGCGTCGGGGGTGGGTGCGAAGAAATCTTCGACCACGACGGTCCGCTGATCGCTGACGAACCACCGTTCGGTGTCGACCGGGCGATAGCGGATGAAACCCGACTCGGCTCCCGGGTCGCCGGAAACCGCGACATACGCGGGGCCCGAGGATGATTCGGTCCGCAGCCGCAAACCCTCCCACCACACGTCCGGGCGATCGATGGTTCCCGCCCGCGACGGACGATTCTCGGCGTAGATCCGTGGCAGGACGTCAAATGTTTGCGCAGTGTCGAGCAGCCGGACCGGGGCGCCGGGGCCGACGCCCCGTCGGAGCGCCGCCCGCGCCGTCTGAACCTCGACGGTTTGCGATGAACTCGCCACGCCGTAGCCGTATCGCTCGTAGATCGTCGCCTCCGAAGCGCGCAACGTTGCGACCACCTCACCCCGCGCCGCGATGTCGCGCAGCTGGTGATCCATGAGCGCGGTGGCGATTCCCTTGCGCGTGAACGACGGCAGCACGCCGATGTGGGACACGGCGGCGTGGCCGACGACCGCGCCGCCGGGAAGCGTCAGCCCGCTTGTCACGGCATCCGCGGTGCCGACGAGTTGTCCCGCGGCGAACGCTCCGACGGTACGGCCGGGCTCGAGCAGCTTGCTGATCTGACCAGGCTGCAGGTTCGGCAGCGGAGGGAAGCCGACCATGGCGGTGCGAAACAGGTTGGCCGCGGCAACGAGGTCGTCCTCACTGTCGAGGACGCGGATCTCGTAGGTCATCCGGCCATCATGTCTCGCAGCGCGGGTTAACGGATCGGCAGCCCCGTCAACGCCCGCGAGATCACCAGCCGCTGGATCTCGCTGGTTCCCTCGAAAATGGTGAAGATCTTCGCGTCGCGGTGCATCCGCTCCACCGGGTAGTCGCGGGTGTATCCGTTGCCGCCGAGGATCTGGATGGCCTCGTCGGTGACGTAGACCGCGGTCTCGCTTGCCACCAGCTTGGCCATCGACCCCTCGGCCGAGTCGAAGTTCTTGTTGTTGCGCGCCATCCAGCCGGCGCGCCACACCAGTAGGCGAGACGCGTCGATGCGGCTCTTCATGTCCGCCAGTTTGAACGCCACCGCCTGGAACTCGCCGATCTTGCGCCCGAATTGCTCACGCTGGCAGGCATATTCGAGGGCGTATTCGTAGGCGGCCCGGGCCACACCGATGGCCATCGCGCCGACGGTGGGCCGAGTTCGCTCGAAGGTCTTCATCGCCGCCTGGCCACCCGCGGAGGCGCCGGATTTGACCCGCGCGACGCGGGCCTCGAACTTCTCCCGGCCGCCGAGGATGGCGTCCTCGGGCAGACGCACATTGTCGAGCACCACCTCGGCGGTATGCGAAGCGCGGATCCCATGCTTTTTGAACTTCTGCCCCTGGGCCAGACCCGCAGTGTCCGGCCCGATGACGAAGGTGGCCTGGCCGCGCGCGCCGAGCTCGGGATAGACCGACGCCACCACGATGTGCACGTTGGCGATGCCGCCGTTGGTCGCCCAGGTCTTGGTGCCGTTGAGGACCCACTCGCCGGCCGCCTCGTCGTAGTGCGCACGACTCCGGATGGCGCCGACGTCAGATCCGGCGTCGGGTTCCGACGAGCAGAACGCGCCCAGCTTGGGATCCTCAGGCGTGCCGAACATCTCGGGCAGCCAGCGGCCCAGCTGTTCGGGAGTTCCGTTGCCCGCCAAGGCCGCCGCGGCCAACCCGGTGCCGAGGATGGACAGCGCGATACCGGCGTCGCCCCAGAACATCTCTTCGAACGTGGTCAGAAATCCCAGCCCGGTCGGCTCGGCCGCCTGCTGCGCGAAGAAATCGGGGGAGTAGAGGCCCACCTTGGCGGCCTCCTGGATCACGGGCCACGGGGTCTCTTCGCGTTCGTCCCATTCGGCCGCGGCGGGCCGGATGACTTCGCTGGCGAACTTGTGCACCCAGTCCCGGACCTCGATGACGTCGTCGCTCAGTTGCAGTGAAAAGGTCACAGCTTGCTCCTGAAATATGTTGTGGTCAGCGGTTTTTACGGTTGGTGTATTGCGCCAGGACGCTGACCGTCTGATTGACCCAGGCCTCGAAGTAACGGTCGTCGTCGATGTTTCCGGGCGAGCGGCCGGTCAGGGCCTGCAGCGTTGCGGCATAGGAAAGCGACCCGATCGCCACGGCCGCGGCCGCCTCGGGGTCCGGGATGCTGGTGCGGCCGGAGCGATTCGACGCCGCCAATTCGTCGGCGAACCGCTGGTAGGCGTTGTCGGTGATGACCTGCCACGTCTTCGTCTCGAGATCGCCGGCCTCGGCAGGCTCGCGCAACATGACCTTGAGCAGATCCTCGCTGTCGCGCAGGTTGCTCCAGATCAGCTCGCCCGCGGTGCGCACCGCCTCCTCGACGCTGCCCGACCGCCCGGCGTCGTACTGCTCTCGCGCGGAAACGATGCTGTCGATCCGGTACGCGACCGCGGCCTCCAGCAGCTCACGCTTGGAGCCGAAGTGCTTGTAGAGCGCGCCCGATCCCGGGGCGAGGCCGGAGGCGCGCTGAATGTCGGCCACCGAGGTCGCCGCGTACCCCTTGGCGGCGAACAGCTTCAGCGCCTCGGCCAGCAGCCGATCCCGTCCCGACGGAGCCATGGTGAGAGAGTACTCACTCACCTCGTATCGAGGCAAATGACCTGGTCAGCCGGCCCGGCGCCGGGCTAGCTGACCGAGAAACCACCGTCGATCGCGAGCGCCTTGCCACGCCATCCTTTCGCGCCGGACCGCCGTCGTTACTATCGTCCACGACATCGACCGGGCACTTCGCGGGCAATAGAGGGAGCCTGATATTCGCGTGTTTCGTCATATACGGCTCCCGATGCGCGTGCTGTCGCTGCGCACGATCGTCATCGTGGCCGCACTATCGGTGATGACCCTCGTCGTCCTCCTGGGCCTGTGGGTGTGGATCGGCGTCACGAACGACCAGTACAGCCAGCTCGACCGTCGCCTGGATTCGGTCACCAGCCTGGGTGATATCAATTCGATGCTCAACAGCGCGCAGCTCACCAATCCCGATCGGCCCATGCCGGATGGCAACCTGGTGCGCACCGCGCGCATCGGGGATACGACGGTCTCGGTGCCGGGCAATATCGTCCTGCCCCAACTCCCGAACGGCTACGCCAACACGACCATCAACGGCGTGCAATACCGGGTCCGCACGTTCACCGCGGGCCCGGCATCGATCGCGCTGGCGGCGCCGCTGGCCGAGGCTCAACATCGGATCGACGAACTGCACCTGCGGGTGTTGTTGATCTGTTCCGGCGTCATCGGCGGGACGATCCTTGTCGGCTGGGTGATCTCGTTGATCATGGTCAATCCGTTTCTGCTGCTGGCCCAACAGGCCCGCGCCATCAATGCCCAGTCCAGCCCCGACGAGGTTCAGGTCCGCGGTGTGCGGGAGGCCGTGGAGATCGCCGAAGCGGTAGAGGGCATGCTGGCCCGCATCGGCAACGAGCAGCAGCGCACGAAGGCGGCGCTCGAATCCGCTCGCGATTTCGCCGCCGTCGCCTCCCACGAATTGCGCACTCCGCTGACCGCCATGCGCACCAACCTCGAGGTGCTGTCGACGTTGGAGTTGGGCGCCGAGCAGCGCAAAGAGGTGATCAGCGACGTCATACGCACCCAGAGCCGGATCGAGGCCACCCTGACGGCGCTCGAACGACTGGCCCAGGGCGATCTGACCACCGTCGATGACTTCGTTCCCTTCGACATCACCGAGCTACTGGATCGTGCCGCGCACGACGCGTTGCGCGTCTACCCGGGCTTGCAGGTATCGCTGGTGCCCTCGCCCACGGTCTTGATGGTGGGGTTGCCCACGGGCCTGCGGCTGGTGATCGACAACGCCATCGCCAACGCCGTCAAGCACGGTAGTGCCACCGAAATCCGGCTCAACGTAACGAGTTCCGGCGACGGCGTGGAAATCGCCATCGACGACAATGGCACCGGCATTCCCGAAGAGGAGCGCGCCGCGGTCTTCGAACGCTTCTCCCGCGGGTCGACGGCGTCGCGCTCGGGGTCCGGATTGGGCCTGGCGCTGGTCGCCCAGCAGGCCGAATTGCATGGCGGCAAGGCGTCTTTGCACGCCAGTCCGTTGGGGGGGACAAGACTTCTCGTAACGTTGGCGGGCGACGGGCGGGGGCCAGCCTGAAGCGAATGCGCTTCGGGCGCAATGGTTACGCCTATGTAACAGCGCATTTGAGCGCGGCGAGTTACCGCAAATAGACGAATCAAAAGATTTGCATTCGCTATGCGCACGGCTTGCCGAGTTGCCGCCCGCGCGGCTTGGCGCCTACTTTCGAACCCGGGAGCAAGCACGTTTTAGTGCAAGCCCATGAACTCTACGCGCCGGTGTAATCACAAGTGCGCCAGGCATTTACAGTGCGGTTTACGCAAGGAAGGACCGATGCAGCACACGACCAAGATCGCCCAACAGGCCGTCGCGGGCGAACCCTTAGGACGCCGGCTGAGACAGATTGTCCGCTACGACCTGCCCTCGTCGCTGGTGGTCTTCCTGGTAGCGCTGCCGCTGTCATTGGGTATCGCAATCGCTTCGAACGCGCCGGTACTGGCCGGCTTGATCGCCGCGATAGTAGGGGGAATCGTTGCCGGTGCTATCGGCGGGTCCGCGCTACAGGTCAGCGGTCCAGCCGCCGGGCTGACGGTGATCGTCGCCGACCTGATCGCTGAGTTCGGCTGGGGCGTCACGTGTTTGATCACCGCGGCGGCCGGGGCCTTGCAGGTGTTGTTGGGGCTCAGCCGCGTTGCGCGCGCCGCGCTCGCGATCTCGCCGGTTGTCGTGCACGCGATGCTGGCCGGTATCGGAATCACGATCGCGCTGCAACAAACGCACGTGCTACTCGGCGGCGAATCCAAAAGCTCGGCGTGGGCCAACGTCAGTGGCCTACCATCGCAGATTCTCGGTGCGCACCGGCCGGGCGTCGTTCTGGGCGTACTCGTGATCGCAATTCTGATCGCATGGCGTTGGGCTCCACCCCGACTGGCCCGAATCCCCGGGCCCCTGGTCGCCATCGTGACGGTGACCATTGTGTCGGTGGTTTTTCCGTTTGACGTGCCCCGTATCGAACTCGAGGGTTCGGTCCTGGAGGCGTTGCAACTCCCGACACTGCCTCACGGAAACTGGGGAGCCGTCGCAATCGGCGTCATCACCGTCACGCTCATCACCAGTGTGCAGAGCCTGCTCACCGCCGTTTCGATCGACAGGATGCACAATGGGCCGCGCACCGACTTCGACCGCGAGCTGATCGGTCAGGGCGCGGCGAACGTGGTGTCGGGCGCCATCGGCGGCCTCGCTATCGCAGGGGTCATCGTCCGTAGCGCGGCCAACGTCAACGCGGGCGCGAAGACCCGCGCCTCGACGATCCTGCACGGAGTCTGGGTCCTCCTGTTCGCCTTGCCGTTCGCGGAGTTGGTCGAGCAGATTCCCACGGCGGCGCTGGCCGGCTTGCTCATCGTCATCGGGATCGAGCTGCTCAAGCCCGCGCACGTCGAGAACGCCCTTCGCAGCGGCGACATCGCCGTCTACGTCGTGACCGCCGCGTGCGTCGTGTTTCTGAATCTGTTGCACGGTGTGCTGATCGGGCTCATCGTGGCCATCGTCCTAACCGGTTGGCGGGTGATACGGGCGCGAGTGGAGGCCGAGCCGGTGGGTGAAGAGTGGCGCGTGACCATCGAGGGAGCATGCACGTTCCTGACGCTGCCGCGGCTGACCGGTGTGCTGGCGTCCGTTCCCGAGCGCACCACGGTCACCGTCCATCTGTTGGTCAACTATCTCGATCACGCTGCGCATCAGGCCATTTCCGACTGGCAGCGACAGCATCACGCCACGGGCGGAACGGTCCAGATCGACGGTGAGGTCGCAACGGGCCGGCGCGCTCATCGGATGCCGGGCACGTCAACGAAGCGTGGCCGCGACGGCATCCACCTGAGCTTGGTGGAGCAGGACAAGTGTCAGCTACCTTGACATGTATCAGCCTGGTTGATACGAATGGAGCGATGTCTGATCAGAAACCACCCGCCTGGCTCAAGCCAATGAACAAGGTCATGATCGCCATGCACAAGGTCGGCATCGCCACCGGACCGGTACGCGTGCTGACGGTGCCCGGCCGCAAATCGGGTGAGCCGCGCAGTACGCCGGCGACCCCGTTCACGCTGCATGACGGCCTCTACGTCGTCGGTGGATACCCGAACGCGGACTGGGTGCTCAATGCCCGCGCCGCCGGCGCAGGGACCGTCACCCGCGGCCGTCGCGCGCAGCGCGTCAGCTTCGTCGAACTCAACGCGGAGCAGGCTCGCCCGGTATTGCGCGCGTTTCCGGACAAGGTACCGAGGGGTGTCGGCTTCTTTAAACGCGCGGGGCTGGTCGAACAGGGAACCGCCGACGAGTTCGAGGCCCTCGCGGGCCGCTGCGCGGTCTTCAGACTCGAGCCAAAGTAATTCCGGTGCGGGCGTTTTCCCCGCCTTACAGCGGCGTGGCCTGTTGGGCCAGGTTCAGCAAGACGTAGGCAACGCAGAAAAGGAAGTTCAATACGACCAGAACCAAGCCCGCGAACAGCAGCGAGCGCGTGCCGTGTCGTTGCAGCCGCTTCAGTTTTGCGGCCCGCGTTTGACGATTCAGCTGTGAAGCGATCAAGGCAAATCTGACATCGGCCACTTCCTCGTCCGAGCCGGGCATGCCTGCCAGCATCTGCTGCAGCCGGTCCGGCTGCGTCCTGACACCCACCTGCGCGAAGCGCTTGCACAGCCGCCGCGCCCCCCTGCGGCCGACAATCTGATACTGCATCTCTAGCCGATGTGATAGCCGCCCCCACTCGCCACCGCACGGGTTCGACGGGATCGCCACAGCCGGATTGTAATTCGCTCGGGGGCTATTTCGTAGGCTCCGCGCCAATTACTTCGCCGCGATCCGCGGACGTGGGCCCGCCGATTCGGTCTGCCTCGGGTAGGTCGAGGTAGCGCTCGAGGTTGCGATGCATGTTGATCACTCGCCGCTCCTCGCCGGAGAGCACCAAGTGGGTGAAGCCGGGTTGGTGCATGCCGCGCTGCAAGCCCGGCAGCACGCGGATGTCCTGCGTTAGGACCAGGCCGGGCTCGGCCTCCCCGGCGCTCATGCGGACGTCCGTCGGCTTGTTGCGCGCCGCGCCGGGCGGCATCCGCGTCATCAAGAACATGACGAACTCGCCATGGTCGGGGTCCGGCCCTGGGCGCGAGCACATGATGGTCAGGTGGTCGGCGTTGGCCAGCAGCGTCATGTTGGGGAACACGTTGTACTGGTGCAGCCGAGTGATCCGGTCGGTGTCGGCCCAGTCGAGGTCGACCCCGCGGGATGCCGCGAACGCCCGTGTGCGTGCCGCGATCAGGTCCTGCACCGTCTGTCCGGGCTGGAGTTCATCGGCGGGGAATGGCGTGCCTTCGGCCGCGCCCATGAGCGCACCCTGCGTGTAAACGTAGGCGTCCCAAACCTCTTCATCGCTCAATGCGCCGTCGAAGCGCGGGCTTTGCACACCGTAGGGCTGATCGGACTTGCCGGTGTGACCCCAGATCTGCTGCGGCGCATGGATGTCGTCGACGCAGCGCAGCAGTTCGGGATGCAGCGTCTGAATATGGTAGGTCTCGCTGTAGCCGTCGGCGATCGTCTTCCAGTTGGCGTCGACCTCGACGGTGAGGGTGGCATAGCAGCGGAAGTCGCCCAGATTGCACCACGCGATGTCGTCGGGCACCGACTCCAGGTAGTCGAGCAGCGGCATCGCGTTGACGTCGAGGTTGACGAAGACGAGGCCCTCCCAGGTATCGACCCTGGCCGGTATCAACGGGAAGTCCGACATGCGCAGCGCGCCGAATCCCTTGCGGTTGGGCACCCGCTTGAGCGTGCCGGCGAGGTCCCACGTCCAGCCGTGATAGCCGCACTTCAGCTCGCGCAGTCCGGAACCCGAGCCGGCGCAGATCGAGTTGCCGCGATGGCGACAGACGTTCTGGAAGGCGCGCAGCACGCCGTCGTCACCGTGGACGATCAGCACGCCGTAGGGCCCGCAGCGGTACTCGAAATAGTCGCCCGGCTCCGCGACATGGTCGAGCATGCAGGCGACCTGCCAGACTTTCGGCCACATCCGCTCGATCTCGAGCGCGGCGAACGCCGGAGAGTAGTAGCGCTCGGCCGGCACCAGGGTAGGGCCTGCCGGCGGGACGCCGATCGCATCCTCGTCGCGGGTGCGGGCCGGGTTGCCGGCGGCCACTTTCATGCGCCGGACCCTAACGCGCTCCCCGAACCAGGCGACCCGGACGGGCGCCCGTGTCGACATCGTGGCGCCGGGTCACCGTCCCGCTGACGATCGTCGCCGCATATCCGCTCGCGCCCTGCAGGATCCGATGCCCGCCCGCGGGCAGGTCGAAGGCCATCGCCGCGGGGTGCAACCTCAGCGCGTCCAGGTCGATCACGTTGATGTCGGCCTTCTTGCCGGGCTCGATCGTGCCGCGATCGGTGAGCCCGAAAAGGTGTGCGGTGTCACGGGATTGCTTGCGGATCACGTATTCCAACGGCAACTTCTCGCCTCGGCTGCGGTCGCGCGCCCAATGCGTCAGCAGGAACGTGGGGTAGGAGGCGTCACAGATCATCCCGCAGTGCGCGCCGCCGTCGGAGAGTCCCAGCACCCCGGCGGGATGGAGCAGCATCTCCCGGATCGCCTCGCAGTTGCCCTCGGCGTAGTTGAACAGCGGCAGCATCAGCATCGCGGTCGCGTTCCGCTCGAGCATCAGGTCGTACAGGGTGGACAGCGGGTCCTCGCCGCGTGCCTTGGCGATCGCCGCGACGGTGCGGTCGGGGGTGGGCTCGTAGTCGGGCGGGTCGCCGAGCGCGTACAGGCGGTGCAGGGAGTGCTGCACCAGGGCGAACATGCCGTCGAACAACAGGGTCGGGTCGGCGGGCACGTCGTCCTCCGACAGGATCGCGGCCTTGACCGCGGGATCGGCCAGGCGCTGCGCGAGTTCCTCGCGGCCAAACTCGGCCTGCAGCTTGCGATAGGTGGGCCGGTGGCTGAAACCGTGATGGCCCTGGAAACCGATCATCATGCCGAACGGACGCGCCGCGACCTGTGGGTGCAACCGGCTGCCCGCGGCGTGCGCGTCCGCGGAGAGGTCCAGCATTTCGCGCCACAGTTTCGGATCGGCGTCCACCTGGATCAGGGCGAACGACACCGGCCGGTCGATCTCGGCGCCCAACCGCCGCATCCAGTCCAGTTCCTTCTTCGGGGCGACGATGTCCTCGCCCGCGGACCCCTGCGGGGCCAGCTCGAACACCGCCTGACCGCCGGCCGCCATGGCGCGGCCCAGGCCGAACAGTTCTTCCTCGGCCGCGAACGTTCCGGGCACCGGTTCGCCGTCCATCGCGCGGTGGCCCATCGTGCGCGACGTGGAGAAGCCCAGCGCACCGGCTTCGATCGCCTCGGTGACCAGGCGACCCATCGCCTCGATGTCGTCGGGGGTGGCCGGCTCGTTGCGGGCGCCCCGCTCGCCCATCGCGTAGGCGCGGATGGCGCCGTGGGCGACCTGGCTGCCCACGTCGATCGCGAACTTCTGCTTGCCGATCGCGTCGAGGTACTCGGGGTACGTCTCCCAGCCCCAGGTGATGCCCTCGGTCAGCGCGGTGCCGGGGATATCTTCGACGCCCTCCATCAGCTCGATCAGCCACTGCTCGCTGCCGGGCCGCACCGGCGCAAAGCCGACGCCGCAGTTGCCGGTCACAATCGTGGTGACGCCGTGGCCGCTGGACGGCTCGAGCAGGCTGTCCCAACTCACCTGGCCGTCGTAGTGGGTGTGGATGTCGACGAAGCCAGGGGCCACGACATGACCTGTCGCATCGATGGTTTCAGCGGCCTCGCCGCCCATCTCGGCGTCGCTGGATCCGCGGCGGACGACGTCGACGATCACTCCATCCTTGATGCCGATGTCGGCGCGAAACCGATCCGCGCCGGTGCCATCGACGACGGTGCCACCGGTGATCTTGAGGTCGAACACGAGACTCTCCTTGCGTTGCCGAGTGAGCTGTACGCGTATTTCGCTACTCGAAGTAGCGTAACTCCTGCGGCCGCTATGGCAATAGGTTCGGCCGAATTTCGCCTCGGCTACAGGGAACGCTTCAGCGCCGCGACGGCGTCCAGGTCGTCGAGCGCCTCGACCCCGCGCCGCAGTCCTTCCATCGCGATGCCCTCGACCTGCATTCCGCCCATTCCGGCGGTGATCAGGGGGGCGACATATCCGTACAGCGCGCCCTGGCGATATCGCAGCCACAGGTCGTCGCGGTCCAGGCCGGGCCCCCCGGCGGCCGCGAGCGCACGACGGTAGTCGTTGAGCAGCTCGCGCTGCGTCGCGCGGCGGTCTTCCGGCGTCAGGCTAGTGATCAGGGTGTAGGCCAGCTCGCGAGAGGGATGGCCGCGCCGCACCGCCTGCCAATCCAGCAGTCCCGCCTTGCCGCCGTAGAAGTACATGTTGCCCGGATGCGCGTCGCCATGCATGACCGTATGCGGGGGAGTGTCGATCACCGCGGCGACGGCGCGGTAGTTGTCGGCGATGAAGCGGCCGTTATCGACCGGGATGGCGGTGCGATCGGCGAGGCGTTTGATCGACGCGTGCATCAGCGAACCGGTCAGCAGGGACGTTACGTCGCCCGATGGCGTGTAGAGCCATCCCAGCGGGCCGCCGCCATCGCGGGGCAGGCGATGCCAGAAGGTGGCGTGCAACTCGGCCAGCAATTCGACGATGAGGCTGGCCTGGTCGGGGGAGAGCGGGTGCAACGTGTCAGGGAATTCGCACGACTCGGCCGGGAGATCTTCCAGGACCAACAGGTACCGGCCGGTCCAGGGGTCGAATGCGGCGCCGTAGCACTCGGGGACGCCGGTCAGTTCCGGCGCGAGTTGGCTGTAGAAGCGCACCTCGGTGTGTCCGAGCCTGCCGAGTTCGCCCATCAGGCGGGTGGCGACGGTCTGTGCCGCGAGCTTGACGAATACCGACTCGGGTACGTCTTTTCCGGTCAGTACCAACCGCGCCCGCGAGGACGTCCCCGCGTCGCTGCCGAGGACACGCACCGACCTGACGGTCTTTCCCATGATCTTGGACAGGACGGACGCGTCTACGTCGTCGACCGTGCGCGGCAACCCCAACCGGCCTCCGACCACGGCGTCCGCGGTCACCCGGCCCAGCCCGCGGCCCAGATGGGCGGCCAGGCCCATGGCGGAGAAGGCCTGTCCCACAGCGTGTTTCATGTCGTTCCGTCCTGATTCGGGCACCGATCAGTCGCGAGCCGACGCATCGTCAGACAAAAATAACCGAACGTCTGGACATCAGACAATACCCGATTATTGTCTGATTGGTGGAACCAGGGCGCGCACCACGAACTGCTCGACGAATTCACGTTTGTCGGCCGCCGGACGGCGCCGCCACGAGGGCGCCAGCAAAAACAACGTGGCCGTGTGCAGCCACTGGACGATCGATCGGGCCTCGAGATCGTCGTAGAGACGGCCCGCCCGCTTCCATCGAGTCAGCAACGGCTCGTAGTGCTGCAGCAGTAACTCCACGATCGGTTCGGACCCCTTCTCCAGGGCGGTGGCCACGGCGGTGCTCTCGGCCGCGAACAGCGCTTCGTTCAGCGGATTGCCATCCACCGACTCGACGCGGGCCAACACCATCTCGGGCACCGACCGAACCGGGTCGTCGGGAGCGGGCAGCGAGCGCACGAGTTCACCAAGCGCGTTGTCGATGCGCATCAGCAGCAGGCCCAGCAGGACGTCGTCGCGGCCCGGGAAGTACCGGTACACCGTCGACCGCGACACCCCGGCTTCGTCTGCCACCTCGCCCACCCGGAACTGAGTGCTGCCGCGGCGCACGATGCAGCGGCCGGCGGCGTCCAGGATGCGCCGGCGGGCCTCCTCGTCATCGAGGATCGCGCGGTCGTCGCCCCACCAGCGGCTCGGTTCCATGGCGCCGATGTTACGGGATGCGTTGTTGCTGGCCTTTCTATCGTCGAATCCCATTGCAGCGCAGGCGATTATCTGACCTAAAAGGGGATTAACGGGCCACTCCGTCGCGGACGAATTCGCCTCCTACCTTCTTCGCCGCGTGGCCGCACGGCACGATGGTGTTCGCTGCTGGCTACGGCAAGGTGAGCCCCGTTCTCGCGCGGGCAAGATGACATCTGCCTGAACTTTGTCGCGCCGAGCGCCCGCACGTTGAACGAATTCCGGCCCCGCGCCGTAGCCTCCACCGGAAAAGCACCGAAAGGATGGTGGGCATGGAACCCGGTGACCAGGAAGGCGAGCGGGACGACAACCCCGCCGAAGCCAGGCCCACCCGCCTCGGCCCGCTGACCCGGCGTAGCGCGCTGCTCGGGATGGGCGCGGTCGCCGGTATCGCCGCGGTGGACGTCGGCGGCTTTGCCTATGCAGGCGGCTGGCTGCGGCCGGGTGCGCAACTCACGCCCTCGTGGTTCGCCGATCGCTTCGAACATGTCTACGGCCACCACGATGGGTTTCGGCGCAACCATGCCAAAGGGCTTTCCGCCACAGGGTCTTTCGCGAGCACGGGCGCGGGCGCGGCCATCTGCCGGGCGGCGGTTTTCGCGCGGGGCAGCGTTCCGGTGATCGGTCGGTTTTCGCTGTCCGGCGGTCTGCCGGATCAGGCCGACAAGCCCGACACGGTCCGCGGACTGGGGCTGCTTTTCCAGACTCCCAACGGGCAGCAGTGGCGCACGGCGATGATCAACATTCCCGTTTTCGCCGACAGCACCCCGCAGGGGTTTTACGATCGGTTGCTCGCGTCCAGGCCCATGCCCGGCACCGGGAAGCCCGACCCGCAGGCGATGGCCGCATTCCTCGACCGCCACCCCGAGACCGTCGCGGCCATGAAGCTCATCAAGCAGTCACCGCCGAGCGCGGGATTCGCGGACAGCACGTTCTACGGCCTGAATGCCTTTCACTTCACCAACGGTGCGGGCGCGACCGTTCCCGTGCGCTGGTCCGCCGTTCCGCTGGAAGCCGGCGCGGCGAATCCCCCGGCGTCGTCGGTGGGAAAGGACTACCTGTTCGACGACCTCGTCGGGGCGTTGGCGCAGCGGCCATTGAAGTGGCGGCTGGTGCTCACGATCGGCGAACCCGGGGATCCGACGAACGACGCCACCAAACCGTGGCCGCAATCGCGCCGCTCCATCGATGCCGGCACCATCACCATCACCGCGGTGGCGACCGAGGAGGCGGGCAACGCCCGCGATATCAACTTCGACCCGCTGGTGTTGCCCGATGGCATCGCGGCCTCCGACGACCCGTTGCTTGCCGCAAGATCGGCGGTTTACGCGCGCTCCTTCACCCGCCGCGCCGAGGAACCCAAATCGGCCAGCGAGGTCAACGTCGCCCAGGTGCGCGCATGACCGACGAGGCCAACGAAACAACCGCCGCCCGTGGGCGTTTCGCCCTTCCCTCCCGAATCTTGCACTGGCTGATGGCGCCCATGGTCATCGCGCAGCTGCTCATCGGGGTGACCATGATCGCATCGCTGACCTACTACCCGCTGCTCCTGGCGATACACCGGCCGCTGGGGTTGCTGATCCTGATCTTCGCCGTGGTGCGCCTGGCGAACAGGCTCACCCACCGGCTGCCACCCTTCCTGGCCACCATGGGCCCCACCGAGCGCCGCATCGCGTCGTGGTCGGAGTACCTGCTCTACGCCCTGCTACTCATCCAGCCCCTGGTCGGCTGGGCCATGCTCTCGGCGGCGCGGTTTCCCGTCGGCATGGTCGGGCCGTTTCAGCTGCCCGGCATCGCGCCACACAACATCGACGTCTACGCCGTGCTTCGGCAGGCCCACAACGTCTTCGCCCTCCTGCTTTTCCTGACCTTCACCGCGCACGTCTGCGCGGTGCTGTTTCACACGCTCGTGCTGCGCGACGGGCTTCTCGATCGCATGGCGCTGTGGCCCGGCAAAAGTGCGTCGCCGGAGCAGGACGCAACCGAGGCCTGACCACCGCCTGTCCGGGCTGTGGCCGGCCGAAATATGATCGACACGATCCGAGCCCGATTGCGCACCGTGACGAAAGGGGCGCGACGACCACAAGGGAGTGGAGAATTCCATGCCGAACGAAAAGCAAGCAGACAGGATGACGTCGGGCAAGGGATTCGTCGCAGCGCTCGACCAGAGCGGTGGCTCGACGCCGAAGGCGTTGCGCCTGTATGGCATCGAGGAGGACGCCTATTCCTCCGAGGAAGAGATGTTCGACCTCATCCACCAGATGCGCTCGCGGATCATCACCTCCCCGGCGTTCACGGGTGACCGGGTGCTGGCGGCGATTCTGTTCGAGCAGACCATGGACCGCGAGATCGAGGGCAAGCCGTCGACCACCTACCTGTGGGAGACCAAGGGCGTGGTGCCGATCCTCAAGATCGACAAGGGTTTGGCCGAGGCCTCCGACGAAGTGCAGCTGATGAAGCCGATGCCGGGGTTGGACGAGCTGCTGGAGCGGGCCGCGGGCAAGGGTGTTTTCGGCACCAAAGAGCGCTCGGTGATCGGCGGCGCCAACGCCGAGGGCATTGCCGCAGTGGTCGCCCAGCAATTCGAGGTGGCCCATCAGGTGCTGTCGCACGGACTGGTGCCCATCATCGAACCCGAAGTCACCATCTCGATTGCTGACAAGGCGCAGGCCGAGGACATCTTGCGCGACGAAATCACCAAGCAGCTCGAAACCGTTCCCGACGGCCAGCGGGTGATGCTCAAGCTCAGCCTGCCCAGCGCGGTCAACCACTACCGTCCGTTGGTGGAACATCCGCGGGTGATGCGGGTGCTGGCACTGTCGGGTGGCTACTCCCGCGAGGAGGCCAACAAGCTGCTCGCGCAGAACACCGGCGTGATCGCCAGCTTCAGCCGCGCGCTGACCGAGGGCCTTACCGCCGACCAATCAGACGAGCAGTTCAACGCCACGCTGGACGCGGCCATTCAGTCGATCTACGACGCTTCGGTCGCGGGCTGATCCGCTACCGCAGCTGTTCGGTCGGCACCGCGTAGCGTTCCTGATAGGCACTCACCCGCTCGCGCACCTCGCCGGCATCCAGGCCGGTGTCCGACCAGGTGTAGCGACCCCGTCCGCCGTCCCCGGGATGGGCGGCCAGGAAGTCCCGCATCCTTTGTGCGGCATCCGGTTTCAGCTCGCGGCCCAGCCTCCGATAGATGTCGTTGATCGTGGTCCACGGGTCGTTCATGAAATCGGTGAACAGCACGTCGATCACCCGGCCGGCGGGCACCGCGCCGCCGTCGCGCAGCGTCATCCCGCGATCGAGGCCGACGACGATCTCTTCGTAGGACTGCGCCGCGCACTCGGCGATGTCGGACTCGTCGCTGCACATCCGTCGCAGGTGGTGGGTCAGCGCCGCGATCGACGAGATGACGTTGAGCGGATCGCGGTGCGTCTGCACGATCAGCGCGTCGGGATATTCGGCCAGCAGCGCATCCAACTGCCACAGATGCGCCGGCGACTTCAGCAGCCACTGCCCGGGAACGCCAGACTGCAGGTGCTGCAGGAAGATTCGATGGAAGCGGTACGCACCGGCGTAGTCGGCGTCATAGAGGAGCCAATGCGAGTAGCTCGGCAGGCGGTACTGCACCGGAAAGATCATGCTGGTGAATTCGCTCGCCGTGATCCGGACGCACTCCTGCCCGACGAGCGCGCCCATCGGGTGAAATGCGAGGAAGCCGGGAACGATCTGCTCGGAGAGCTCGATGCTGGCCTGCACCTGCGCGATGCGCGGATCGGTGTGATACGTCTCGGGCCGCGGGACCGGACAGGGCTCGTCGACCTCCCAGGTCAGTGGGGCGCGAAGCTCTGGATCCTGGGCGAGCAGGTCGTACAGGATCGTGGTTCCGGAGCGGGGTTGGCCGACGATGAAGATCGGCTGGGTGATTGGCTCGCTGGCGATCTCGGGGTGTTTTTTGCGCCAGGCGATCACGCCGAGCCGGTTCTTCAGGGCTCGCATCACATCCAGGCAGGCGATCTCGACACCTAGGTCCGAGAGCCGTGCCTCGTTGATCAGCGCGTCGGTGAGACGATCCAGCCCGGGCCGCCAGCCGTCCGCGCCGAAGTCGTCGCTGCCCGCTTCTTCGCAGGCTGCGGCGATGAGCCGGTCGGGGTCGAACTTCTCCTTTAGCGTCATGCCCGTTCCCCTTGCCGGCGCACCGTCACCGCGACGTCGGGCGGATTGGGGTTGTCGAGCCAGCGCAGCACCACGAACCCGCGATGCCGGCCACCGGTGTCGAGCCAGTGGCCAAAACCGAAGTCCTGTGCGGAGATCGCGATGCGCACGCGCCCGTCCGCGTCCGGCCGCACCCCACGGTTGGTCACCGAGCTGTGCCGGCGGCGTGGCTCCAGGCACTCATGCCACACGCTTTCCAGCGTGACGTTCCAGTACCTGGTGTCGGGTGGCGCGATGTCGAGCACGAGCGCCTCGCCGGGGTCGAGCCGAAACGTGCCCATCATGTACAGGTTGTCCGGGGTGGTGTCGGCCGCACCCAGATCGGCGGCCTCGGCCGTCAGCAGCGTGTTGGGACGCGCCAACAGCTCGGGCTTGATCGTGCGGTGCAGCGTGACGAGCTTCATCAGCGTCCATGCCATCGCGGTGAATTGCTCGGCGAGTTCGTCGTCGGTCAGCGGAGCGAGCGGACCGGGATCGAGCGCTTCGATCCGCAGGGTGGCCAGCTGCTCAGACCCGCGGTCGGCGAGATACTCCCGGACGACGACCGATGACGCGTCGTCGGGGATCTGCACCCACCGCGCGCCACCGAGATCGGACGGTTCGTCCGCCGACAGGACGAGCGCGAATTCGCCCGACGTCAGGGCCAGGTCGGTGTCGCTGATGTAGTTGGACATCCGGCGCGGGCTAAGGCCGGTGCCGGCCAGGATCTGGAATCCGAGATAGGCGCTTGTGCCCCGGGCGCCGGTGATCCGGTAGCGCCGGTCGCCGCGGATCATCGCCAGGTAGTAGTTGCCGTCGGGGTTGGGGCCGCCGATCATCCGGTTGTCCGAGCACATGTCGAAGAACGACGGCCGGTCGAGGTCGGCCTCGACCGATAGTTGCGAGCACAGCGACGACACCCGGGCGATGACCCGCAGCCCCTCGAGCAGTTCTCGCTCGGACTCGGCGTCCTGCGTCACCACCTTGGTGACGTCGGCGAGCATCTGCTGGAAGAACTGCCACGCGGCGAGCGACTTCGGGGCGAGCTGATCAGACGGCTCCGGCCCCTGATTTAGCGTCATAGCTTCATACCTAGACCATGTCTCGCGCTCGCGCTGCCGATTCGGGTGGGTTGTCAGGGCCGGCGGGCAAGAGCGTCGACGACTATCCGGGTGGTCGTTTCGGCCCGCAGCCGCGAATAAGGTTGTGCGCCAGAAAGAATCGGATACACCACTCCGCCGACGATGGCGTCGGCGGCGGAATCGGCCGTGGCCTCGTCGAGGCCGTCGGCAAGCAGCCGGTTGCGGACGCTTTCGTGCAGCGGCGAGGAGAAGCCGGCGCGCAGTTTGACAGCCGTCTCCTCATGCTCCATGCCGGCGGCGGTCAGGGTGCGCAGCATGGCCGAGCCGCGGGCCGTGGTCAGGCTTGTGACGAGTTTGCGCACCCATGCCACGAGGTCGTCGGCCAGGTCGCCGGTGTGGGAAAGCAGACGATCTATCGCTGGTGGCCCAGCCGCCCCGCGCTGGTCGCCGACGTCATGCTCGAAGACGCCGACAGGATCCTGGCGTCGGTGAACCACACCGGCGACCTGGCCGACGACCTCGTGGCATGGGTGCGCAAACTCGTCACAAGCCTGACCACGGCCCGCGGCT
>NZ_MBET01000063.1:0-933 GCF_001954215.1 Mycobacterium sp. IS-2888 | reverse complement strand
GCCATCATCCGCTGATTCAGGTGATGTTGGCCTGGCAGAACTTCGCCGGTCATGAGGATCCGGCGGCGGGTTTGGTGCTAGACGGTGTTGAGGTCAGCCCGATTCCGTTGGATACCCATAGCGCGCGTATGGATCTGGCGTTTTCGTTGGGGGAGCGTTTCACCGAGGCTGGTGAGCCCGCCGGAATCGGTGGGGCGGTGGAATTTCGCACCGACGTATTCGACCCGGAAAGCATCCAGGTGCTCATCGAGCGGTTGGAGCGGGTGTTGATGGCGATGACCGCCGATGCGGGGCGGCGCGTGTCGTCGGTGGATGTGCTCGACCAGTCCGAACATGCCCGCTTCGATGAGATCGGTCACCGGGCGGTGCTCAGCGCGGATGCCACAGCGCCGGTGTCGGTTCCGGAGTTGTTCGCCGCGCAGGTGGCCGCCACTCCGGAGGCGGTGGCGCTCAGTTGTGGTGAGCAGTCCTGGACTTACCGCCAACTCGATGAGGCGGCTAATCGGTTGGCGCATTTGTTGGTTGGCCGGGGCGTGGGTGCTGGGTGTGTGGTGGGGGTGTTGCTGGCGCGCTCTCCACACGCTATCGCCGCGATCACCGCTGTGTTGAAAGCCGGGGCGGCGTATCTGCCCATCGACCCTGAACATCCGCGGGAGCGTATCGAGTTCATGCTCACCGATGCCGCGCCGGTGGCGGTGTTGAGCACCGCGGATCTGGCTGGGCGCCTCGACGGGTTGGGCGTGGCGGTCATCGACATCACCGACCCCGGGGTGCAGAGCCAGTCGAGCACCCCTTTACCAGCGCCGGGCCCCGAGGATATCGCCCATCTGATTTACACCTCAGGCACCACCGGGGTGCCCAAGGGGGTGGCGGCCACCCACCGCAACATCACCCAGCTGTTGGCGTCGTTGGATGCTGATTTGCTGGCCGAGT
>NZ_MBET01000062.1:0-1041 GCF_001954215.1 Mycobacterium sp. IS-2888 | reverse complement strand
CGGTGCCTTCCAGGCTATTTCGATGAATCCCGGCGTCGAGAGCATCGGCTCGAAATCGAGTGGACGGCCGAAGCCCAACGCGTCGCTCATGATGTCGGGAACCCCGTAGTCGTCGTACAGGCCGACCTCAAACGAGTGGATTTTCTCGATGGACGACGACTGGGTGGACAGCACTAAGGGCAGATAGTCAGCGGCGAAGCCGGGCTCGATCCCGGACGCATACAACGACACCTGGCCCTGCTTGGCCGCGGCGAGGAGTTGGTCGCGCCACTCGGTGGGCTGGTAGGCGTGCGGATTGACCAACCGGGTCGTGCTGGTCGTGACGACGTTGATTCCGGCTTCGAGCAGCCGAACATAGTCCGGGATGGCCAGCGCATCGCGCTCGGGACCGCTGGCCGCGTAGATGACGCAATCGGGTTTGAGGGCGATCAGCGCGTCCGCGTCATTGGTGGCGGCGAGGCCGATCGGCTCGCCATTGGCGAGTTCGCCGGCGTCCCTGCCGACCTTCTCCGCGGAGTGCACCCACACGCCGACCAGATCCAGATCGGGGCGTCGGTGGATAGTGCGGATCGCGATCGACCCGATGCCGCCGGTCGCCCAGACCACTACGCGCTGAGCTGCCATTTCGTACCTCCTGTTAAGAGAGCGCACACTATCCTAACGAACAAATTTTAGGTTATGGTGCTGTTGATGTTCACGCTTAGGTTCGACCTGCGTGCGCCGGAGTGGGCCGGGCCGCCCGATGTGGCGTGGCCATACCTCGAACGCGCCGCGGCCGCTCATGAGTAGGGAGGTGAACCCCGTGCGTACCGTTGTGTGGTCGACGGGGGGAGTTGGGTCGATCGCCATCGATGCGATCCGCCGCCGGCCCGACCTGGAACTCGTTGGGGTATGGGTGCATTCGCCCGACAAAGTCGGCCAGGACGCCGGGGAATTGGCTGGCATCGAACCGTTGGGTATCGCGGCCACCAACGATGCCGACGCCTTGATCGCCCTGGCGCCCGACGCGGTGGTGTATGCCGCGAGCGGTCCCGAGCGCGA
>NZ_MBET01000061.1:0-19545 GCF_001954215.1 Mycobacterium sp. IS-2888 | reverse complement strand
GCCCCCGCCGCCTTCCGGCGCTGTTGCGCCGCCCCCACCGGGGCCCGTCATCCGGACGCTGCCGACGGAGGCCTACACGCCGTGGCTCACCAGGGTGCTGGCCTTCATCATCGATGTCATCCCGTACGCGGTGGTGGTCGGCATCGGCACCGTGATCATGATCGCCACGCAGCAGACGTCGTGCGTCACCGATATCACGCAGTACGACGTCAACCAGTACTGCGCCAGCCAGCCCTCGATGATCGGTCAACTCGTGCAGTGGTTGGCGCATCTGGCCGGCCTCGCCTACCTGTTGTGGAACTACGGCTACCGCCAGGGCACCACCGGGTCGAGCCTCGGTAAATCGGTGATGAAGGTCAAGGTGGTCAGCGAAATCACCGGCCAGCCCCTCGGTTTCGGGCTGTCCATCGTTCGCCAGCTTGCACACTTCGTCGACGCGATCATCTGCTACATCGGTTTCCTGTTCCCGCTGTGGGACGCCAAGCGACAGACTCTGGCCGACAAGATCATGACGACGGTCGTCCTGCCGATCGAACAGGGCTAGCAATGGCCGGGCTGGCTAGGCTGATCGTCGATGAGCGGAGACGGTAAGCGACACCACGAAATCACCGGCCTAGCCACCAAAGCCATCCACGCCGGCTACCGGCCCGATCCCGCGACCGGGGCGGTGAACGCTCCGATCTATGCCAGCAGCACGTTCGCCCAAGACGGTGTCGGGGGCCTGCGTGGCGGATTCGAATACGCCCGCACCGGCAACCCGACCAGATCCGCGCTCGAAGCCTCGCTGGCGGCCGTCGAAGAGGGCACGTTCGCACGGGCATTCAGTTCCGGGATGGCCGCCACCGACTGTGCCCTGCGGGCGATGCTGCGGCCCGGCGATCACGTCGTCATCCCGAATGACGCCTACGGCGGCACCTTCCGGCTGATCGACAAGGTCTTCACGCGATGGGGCGTCGCGTACACGCCGGTGGCCCTGTCCGACCTGGACGCCGTGCGCGACGCGATCACGCCGCACACCCGGCTGGTCTGGGTGGAAACACCGACCAACCCGCTGCTCTCCATCGCCGACATCGGGGCCCTCGCCGAAATCGGTCAACGGCACTCGGTAAAGGTGTTGGTGGACAACACGTTTGCGTCACCCGCGCTGCAGCAGCCGCTGACGCTGGGCGCCGATGTGGTGCTGCACTCGACCACGAAATACATCGGCGGTCACTCCGACGTGGTGGGCGGCGCGTTGGTCACCAACGATGAAGAGCTGGACGACGCCTTCGGTTTTCTGCAGAACGGGACCGGGGCGGTGCCGGGCCCGTTCGACGCCTATTTGACGATGCGCGGGTTGAAGACGCTGGTGCTGCGGATGCAGCGGCACAGCGAAAACGCTTTGGCCGTAGCGGAATTCCTCGCCGGGCATCCCTCGGTGGGCACGGTGCTGTATCCGGGTCTACCCAGTCACCCCGGGTACGAGATCGCCGCGAAGCAGATGAGCGGCTTCGGTGGCATGGTGTCCGTGCGCATGCGAGCGGGCCGGGCCGCCGCCGAGCAGCTGTGCGCCGGCACCAAGGTATTCATCCTGGCCGAATCGCTGGGCGGGGTGGAGTCGCTGATCGAGCACCCCAGCGCGATGACCCACGCATCGACGGCCGGCTCGCAGTTGGAAGTGCCCGACGACCTGGTGCGGCTTTCGGTGGGTATCGAGGACGTCGCAGACCTGCTTGCCGACCTCGAACAGGCGCTGGGCTAACGACTAACGACGCCGAGTGTGAATCTCGCGACGCGACACGCCGCCGACCCGTCGCACGATTCACGCTCGACGCGGCGGGCGAAAGGGGGACCCGGCGGGCGAGCGGCCTAGGAGTGGTAGGGCTCCGCGCTGACCAGCGTGACCTCCACGGTGTTGCCGTTGGGCACGGTGTAGCTACGGGTTTCGCCCACCTTCGCGTCGATCAGGGCGCCACCCAGCGGTGAGTTCGGCGAATACACCTCGAGCTTGCCCTCGTTGACGCCCTCCTGGCGGGTGGCGATCAGGAAGGTCTCGCTGTCGGACTTGTCGCCGTTGTAGTAGACCTTGACCACCGAGCCGGGCAGCGCCACACCGGACTGCTTGGGCGCCTCCCCGACCTTGGCGTTGTTGAGCAGGTCCTGCAACTGGCGAATGCGTGCCTCTTGCTGACCCTGCTCTTCGCGGGCGGCGTGGTAGCCGCCGTTCTCCCGGAGGTCACCCTCCTCGCGGCGGTCGTTGATTTCCGCGGCGATGACGGGGCGATTCGCGATCAACTGATCGAGCTCGGCCTTGAGCCGGTCATGTGATTCCTGGGTCAGCCAGGTGACCTGAGTGTCGGTCATCTCGTCGCGCTCCTCGTCTTTCCGTTCCGCGTATCCGCGTAAGCTTCTGATCCCCGTTGTCGGGGTATTGGGGTCCCACCCCCGTGCTACGTCGCCGTTCTGCTCACGGCCTTTAAGCAGCAATACACGGTCCCAGCAGGAACCGTGCATTCACCCATGTTACCACTGCGGAAACAACTGATGACGACATATTCGCAGTTCTTTATCGTTTGTCGGGCGGGCGCAAATAGCCCGGCACGTCGGTGCCGCAGCCGTAAATGTCCGCCATCGCCGGGGGTTGGGAGGACTTCACCGTGGTCGTCACCTGCACCGTGGTCTCGGTAGACGGCGGGACCAGCACCTCGCGCCTGCCGGACTCGCTGCCGTCCTTGGCGCGAACCCGAACAATGCAGTCCACCGGTCGCGACGGGTCAGATCGCGTCACGCTGATTGTCACCGACGCCGTCTCGTCATCGATCACCGAATAGCCGCCCAGCGAACCGGTGACGTCGCTGGTGCCAAGCCGTAGGTAGCCGACGACGGCGACCACCAGGCCGACCGCCACGGCCAGCAGGGCCGCCGCGATGACCATCCGGCGACGCGAGAGCCCAGACAGCCGCGAACGCCCGTAGCGGGCCTCCGGACGAGCGATGGGGGTTTCGGTCATGGGTGGGTATGCCTGGGCTGAGCGACTGCCGGACCTCGGCCGACGGGATGCAGCGATCGGCACCTGGAATTATAGGGTCGACAACGGCGTTCAGCAGACCGACAAGGGGGCATGTGAGCGAACTGCGGTTGATGGCTGTGCACGCCCACCCCGACGACGAGTCGAGCAAGGGTGCGGCGACGCTTGCCCGATACGCCGACGAAGGCCATCGGGTGCTGGTGGTGACGCTGACCGGCGGCGAACGAGGCGACATCCTCAATCCGGCGATGGACCTGCCCGACGTGCACGGGCACATGGCCGAAATCCGCCGCGACGAGATGGCCAAGGCCGCCGAGATTCTCGGTGTGGAACACACCTGGCTCGGCTTCGTCGACTCCGGCCTGCCCAAGGGCGACCCGCCGCCACCGCTGCCCGAGGACTGCTTCGCGCTGGTCCCGTTGGAGGTGTCCACCGAGGCGCTGGTGCGCGTCATCCGCGAGTTCCGGCCGCATGTAATGACCACATACGACGAGAACGGCGGCTACCCGCATCCGGATCACATTGCCTGCCACAACGTTTCGGTCGCCGCCTTCGAGGCGGCCGGCGACTATGCGCGTTTCCCCGACGCGGGTGAGCCTTGGCAGGTGTCCAAGCTGTACTACAACCACGGTTTCCTGCGGGCGCGGATGCAGTTGTTCCATGACGAATGCGTCAAGCACGGCCAGGAAGGGCCGTTCAAGGAGTGGCTCGAGCACTGGGATCCCGCGCACGACCCGTTCGAGTCCCGGGTGACAACCCGCGTGGAGTGTTCGGAGTACTTCAGTCAGCGTGACGATGCGCTGCGGGCGCACGCCACCCAGATCGATCCGAACCACGATTTCTTCGCGGTTCCGATCTCTTGGCAGCAGCGGCTGTGGCCGACCGAGGAATTCGAGTTGGCCCGCTCCCGGGTGCCCGTCCGGCTGCCCGAGGACGACCTGTTCGCCGGGATCGAGAACCACTCGTGAGGACCCTTCTGCTCACGGTGATCGCTGACGGATCGCCCCGCAACAACGGCCCGGATTTCGGCAAGGCCAGCCCGCTGGGGTTGCTGGTCGTCGTGCTGCTGCTGATCGCCACGTTGTTGCTGCTGCGGTCGATGAACCGGCAGCTGAAGAAAGTGCCGAAGACGTTCGATCCCGAGCACCCCGAGCCCGATCAGGCCGCCGACGAGGGCACCGACACGGTCGACGAGGCGCCGGAGCGACGCCCCGGGCGGCCCGACGGATCGGCACCGCCAGGTTCCGGCGATGAGCCCGGCTGAGGGCGCCGGGACCAACACACTCGGGCTGGCCACTAGCCCGTATTTGCGTCAGCACGCCGACAACCCGGTGCACTGGCAGCAGTGGACGCCGCAGGCGCTGGCGGAAGCCGCCGCGCGCGATGTGCCGATCCTGCTGTCCATCGGCTACGCCGCATGCCATTGGTGCCACGTCATGGCGCACGAGTCGTTCGAGGACGACGAGGTGGCCGCGGCGATGAACGCGGGGTTCGTCTGTATCAAAGTGGATCGCGAGGAACGGCCGGACATCGACGCGGTCTACATGAACGCCACCGTCGCGCTCACCGGGCAGGGCGGTTGGCCGATGACGTGTTTCTTGACACCGGACGGCCACCCCTTCTTCTGCGGCACGTACTACCCGAAAGAGAGCTTCCTGCAACTCCTTTCGGCCGTATCCGAAACGTGGCGAACCCGCCGCGGTGAAGTCGACGAAGCGTCCGAACACATCGCCGGCGAGTTGCGCAAAATGTCGTCCGGGCTGCCGGGGGGCGGCCCGGACGTGGCGCCCGCGCTGTGCGACCAGGCCGTCGCGACGGTGCTGGGTGAACAGGACACCGCGCACGGCGGATTCGGGGGCGCCCCGAAGTTCCCACCGTCGGCGATCCTCGAGGCGCTGCTGCGCCACTACGAGCGCACCGGCTCGTCGGCGGCGCTGCAGGCGGTGACGCACACGGGCAACGCAATGGCCCGCGGCGGCATCTATGACCAGCTGGGCGGCGGCTTCGCCCGGTACAGCGTCGACAGCGCTTGGGTGGTGCCGCATTTCGAGAAGATGCTCTATGACAACGCGCTGCTGCTGCGCTGCTACGCGCACTGGGCCCGGCGGACCGGGGATCCGCTTGCGCGCCGCGTCGCCGCGCAGACAGCGCGGTTTCTGCTCGACGAGCTCGCCGACGGCGCCATGTTCACCTCGTCGCTGGACGCCGACGCCGACGGGCGCGAGGGTTTGACCTATGTGTGGACGCCGGGGCAGCTGACCGAGGTGCTCGGCGCCGACGACGGGCGTTGGGCCGCAGAGGTTTTCGCGGTCACCCAATCCGGAACATTCGAACATGGGGCATCGGTGCTGCAGTTGCCCGCTGATCCCGACGATCCGCAGCGGCTGGACCGCGTCCGGGCCGCGCTGCTGGCCCCCCGGCGCACCCGGCCCCAGCCCGGGCGCGACGACAAGGTCGTCACGTCGTGGAACGGGCTGGCGATCACCGCGCTGGCCGAGGCCGGTGTGGCCCTGGACGAGCCCGAATTCGCAAGCGCCGCACGGGATTGCGCGACGGCACTGCTGGACTTACACGTCGTCGACGGCCGGCTGCGGCGCGCCAGCCTCGGCGGGGTTGTCGGCGACAGCGCCGCCATCCTGGAAGACCACGCGATGCTGGCCACCGGACTGCTCACGTTGTATCAGCTGACCGCCGACGACGTGTGGCTGACCAGGGCGACCGAGCTACTCGACATCGCGCTCGCGCACTTCGCCGACCCGCAGCGGCCCGGCCGGTGGTTCGACACGGCCGACGACGCCGAGCAACTGATGCTGCGGCCCGCCGACCCGCTGGACGGCGCGACGCCCTCGGGGGCCTCGACCGTCACCGATGCGCTGCTGACCGCGGCCCACCTGGTCGACGGCGACCGGGCGCAGCGGTATCTGCAAGCCGCGTCCGATGCGCTCAGCGCGCACTCCGTGCTGCTGGCACGCGCGCCGCGCTCGGCCGGACATTGGCTGGCCGTCGCCGAAGCCGCGGTTCGTGGGCCGCTGCAGATCGCGGTCGCCTGCGATCCGTCGAGCTCGCCGCTGCTCGCCGACGCGCGCCGGCTGGCGCCCGGTGGGGCGATCGTCGTTGGCGGCGAAAAGGACTCGTCGGTGCTGCTCGCCGGGCGGGACCGGCTGGGCGGCGCCGACGCCGCCTACGTGTGCCGGGGACGCGTCTGCGACCTGCCGGTCACCTCTGTCGAAGACCTCGCAAAGGCGTTGGCCGCGCCACGGTAGCGTGACGTTTTATGCCGAGCGCCGAACACATCACCGAAACGGTCAACCGCTACATCGAACTGATGGCCAAGGGCAGTGCCGACGACGTGGTCGAGCTGTACGCCGACGACGCCACCGTGGAGGACCCGGTCGGCGGCGAGGTCCACATCGGTCGCCAGGCGATCCACGGCTTCTACTCAGCGGTCAACGATCTGCAGCGGGAGTGCGAACTGGTCTCGCTGCGCGTCGCGGGCAAAGAGGCGGCCTTTCAGTTCCGGCTGACCGTGGCCGCGGGCGAGCACCGGATGCTGATCGAGCCGATCGATGTCATGGTGTTCGACGACCAGGGCAAGGTCGCGGCGATGAAGGCCTACTGGTCGGCGGACAACGTCACCCAGCTCTAAAAGACGACGAACCACATCGCGATGTAGTGGCAGATCGCCGCTACCGCGGTGCAGGCGTGAAAGAACTCGTGGTATCCGAACGTGTTCGGCCACGGGTCGGGCCAGCGCAGCGCGTACAGAATGCCGCCGATGCTGTACAGGGCGCCGCCGACGAACAGCAGCACCATCGCGGCCACCCCGGCGTTGTGCAGGATCGTGCCGGTGTACCAGACCGCGACCCAGCCCAGCAGCAGATATAGCGGCACTCCAACCCAGCGCGGCGCCGACGGCCAGCACATCTTCAGCAGGATCCCGGCCACTGCGCCGCCCCACACGATGGACAACACGGCTCGCCCCGCGGCGGGCGGCATGGCCAGCAGCGCGAACGGGGTGTAGCTGCCGGCGATGAACACGAAGATCATCGAATGATCGGCCCGCTTCATCCATTTCCGCGCGGTCTCGGATCGCCAGTTGACGCGGTGGTAGGTCGCGCTCACGGTGAACATCACGATGGTGGCCGCGGTATAGATGAATGTCGCGAGGCCGGCCTTGGTCGATCCGACCGCCCACGACACGGCGATCAGCGAGGCACCCGCGGCGACGGCGGTCGCGGCGGAGTAAACGTGGATCCAGCCGCGGAAGCGTGGCTTGGTCATAACCCGGGCGACGCCGTCGACGAGATGCTGCGCGGCATTGGCCGCGGGACCCTGCGATTCGGGCTCCGGGTGCGTGACCGTGGTCATCTGGCCGCTCATACCGCTAAACATTAGCGGCCGTCGGCGCCGACGCAGGTCAGACGTGCAGTGAGATTGCCGGAAATGCGGGCGGGAAATTGGCGCAGCTCACAGTAGGGTGAATCTTCGTGGAGGTCATCCCGCCGCGGCTCAAAGAGCCCCTGTACCGCATTTACGAGCTGCGGCTGCGGCAGGGTCTGGCCGCGTCGAAGTCAGAGTTGCCCCGTCACATCGCGGTGCTGTGCGACGGAAACCGGCGATGGGCGCGCGATGCCGGCTACGACGACGTCAGCTACGGCTACCGCATGGGCGCCGCGAAGATCGCCGAGATGCTGCGCTGGTGCCAGGCCGCCGGTATCGAAATGACCACCGTCTACCTGCTGTCCACCGAAAACCTGCAGCGCGACCCCGACGAGCTGGCCGCGCTCATCGAGATCATCACCGACGTCGTCGAGGAGATCTGTGCGCCCGCCAACCGGTGGAGCGTGCGCACGGTGGGGGATTTGGAGCTGCTCGGCGACGAGCCCGCCCGGCGGCTGCGGGGCGCGGTGGAGTCCACGCCGGCGGTGGCGCCCTTCCACGTGAACGTCGCCGTCGGCTACGGCGGGCGCCGGGAGATCGTCGACGCGGTGCGGGCGCTGTTGAGCAAGGAACTTGCCAACGGGGCCAGCGCGGAGGAGCTCGTCGACGCGGTGACCGTCGACGCGATTTCCGAAAACCTTTACACCTCTGGGCAACCCGATCCCGACCTGGTCATCCGCACGTCGGGGGAGCAGCGGTTGTCCGGCTTTCTGTTGTGGCAAAGCGCGTACTCGGAGATGTGGTTCTGCGAAGCACACTGGCCCGCGTTCCGCCGTGTGGATTTCCTGCGCGCGCTGCGTGATTACAGCCAGCGCCATCGCCGCCACGGGAAATAACCCGTGACAAACTAGAAGCATGGCTGCGCTGTCGGCGGTGGTGTTCACGCTGAGCGGGTGGCTGGGGTTGTATCTGCTGGCCCGCGATCCGCGTAAGCCGGTGCTCGCGTTGGCGGCGATCGGGCTGTGCGGGTTCGCGCTCGTGGTGGCGCTGGACGCGGTGCGCACCGTCGGCGTTGCGCGCAGCGGATTGCTCAGCCAGATCGAGATCTACCTGGCCGCCGTCCCCAGCGTGGCGTGGTTCGCGGTCCTGCTCGAGCTGTCCCGGCCGTCGGAGGGCTGGCGGGCGCGCACCTGGGAGCTGTTGCTCGTCGGCGGCGTCGGCGCGCTCACGCTGTTCGGCGCGGCGATGGCCGGCAGCGTCGACGGGCCGCTGCGGCCCGGGCATGTGCTGATGATGGCGGTGATCTCGATATCCACCCTGGGCGCGATGGTCGCCGCCGTGCGGCGTCCGCAGCAGCCGGTGCCGGTGGCCGGCATCGTCGTCGTCGCGACCCTGTTCTTCGCGCTGGCCAACGCCATCCTGATCATCCCGCTGGGCCTGGTGCCCAGCTGGCTGGCGCTGGCGTCCACGGGTTTCGATGTGCTGACGCTGGGCGTGGCGGTGGCACTGTGGGATGCGTTCGACGAGGGCCAGGCGCTGCGCGCGGACATGCTGCGCTCGTTTGTGGGCTGTTCGGCGGTGGCCGTGCTGTTCGGCGGGCAGGCGCTGATCGGCTTGGCCATCATCGGGCGTGAGACCGCCGCGCAGACAGTGCTAACCGTGCTGCTGTTCACCACCCTGGCGATCGCGATCACGGTGCAGGTCCTGGCCGACCCGCTGGCCGGGGTGCTGGACCGGCTGGCGTTCTCGAAATCGCCCACGCTGCGCGCTGATCGGGCCGCGCTGCGGCACACCGGGGCGGCCCTGCCGCTGCGCTCGGCCGATCCGCTCAGGAACCTTCGGGGCGTCGACGACGACACCTTCGCGAGGCTCACCCGCCGGGCGCTGGGCCACTACGCCGACCTGACCAAGTTGGTCGCGAGCCCGCTGACGGCGCTGCCCATCATCGACGAGCGACTGGCCGCGCGCGGCGCACCCGACCACCCGGTGGAGCGGGCCAACGAACTGAAGGCCGTCCTCGCCGACGGCATCGCGCGGCTCAAACCACGCGACGCGGGGGATTTCGGCACCACCGAGGAGTGGCGCTACTACAACTCGCTGTACTTCCCCTACGTCGTCGGGGTGCGTGCATACGCACAGAACGCCACGGCCGCGGGCCTGGATCCGACCGCCCGGCAGGCCTGGCAGTGGCTGGTGACCGAGGTCCCGCAGCGCTCGCTGCACAACTGGCAAAACGCCGCGGCCCGGCTCATCGCGGCCGACCTGCGCGGGCGCGTCCCCGTCGCCAGCGAGTAGGCGTCGATCAGCGCCGTAGAGCTCGCCGAGCGTAACGGTACGGCGAAAAATCGCCCCAAATTTCGCCGTGGCGTTACGCTCGCGGCTCAGTAGACCCATCTTCACGGCGGTCAGCCTCGAATACGCGGACAGAGGACCGAAACTAGGGAGGCAGTCATGGCATCGAATGTTCCGCCGGCCAAGGTTGTGCGTGGGATCGAACGCGCTCGCCATCACCTCGCTCAGCTGTACCGGCGCCTGGTCCCGCCTTCGGTCGCGATGATCGAGATGATCATGGACGCGTGGTCAGCCCAGGCGATCACCGCGGCGGCGGACCTGGGCATCGCCGACGCGCTCGCGAAAGGCCCACTGACCGTTGATGAACTGGCGGCCGCGGTCGACGCCGATCCCGGCGCCATCGCCCGGCTGCTGCGGGCGCTGATCGGGCGCGGTATTTTCCGTCAACTCCGCGACGGCCGCTACGACCTCACCCCGCTCGGCGCCACGCTTCGTCGCGACGCCGAAGTGTCGATGGCCGGAATGGCCCGATGGGTGGGTTCGCCTCAGCACCGCGAGCACTGGAGCCATCTGACCGAGGCCATCCGGACGGGCCGGACGGTCGTCCCCGGTTTGCGCGGCAAGCCCGTCTTCGACTTTCTGGCCGACGAGCCCGAACTGTCCGAAATCTTCAACGATGCCATGACGGGCACGTCGCAACTCGCGATCGCGCCGGTGATCGCCGCCTACGACTTCGGCCGCCACTCCACAATCGTCGACGTCGGTGGCGGGCATGGTCGACTGCTGGCCGCGATTCTCGACGCGGCACCCCAGGCGCATGGGGTGTTATTCGACCTCCCGCATGTGGTTGCGGGCGCACCGGCCGTATTTCGCGAAAACCGTGTCGAGGATCGAGTGCGGATTGTCGAGGGATCGTTCTTCGACGCCGTTCCCGAAGGTGGCGACGCCTACCTGCTCAAGACCGTGATCCACGACTGGTCCGATGACGAGGCGGCACGCATTCTTCGCAACGTGCGCACCGCGGCTGGGCCGGGCAAGTACTTGCTGCTTGTCGAATTCGTCATCCCCGGTCACCGCCGCGACTATCCCGGCAAATGGGTGGACCTGGAAATGTTGGTCGGGACGGACGCGCGCGAGCGGACCGCCGCCGAATACCGAGACCTGCTGAGCCGTACCGGCTTCGAACTGACGCGCGTGGTCGAAACGGCGTCGCCGTACTGCGTCGTCGAGGGCCGCACGATTTAGGACACGTCGGCGCCACGCGGGAATAGAGCAAGCAGCTGATCACGCCACCAACCCCACGATTTGAGACACGTGTCTAATTTGGTGGCGCCGATGGGAATAGTCCGATGAACTACCTGGTCGTACAACCCGTGGCAGTAATTGGCAGTGCCACGAGTCGATATGGCAGTGCGTGGGCGGCACGCTCAAACCTGTTCGACTACCGCCATCGCGAGGAGTAATCATGACCGCTGTATCTGGTATTCCAACCAGGCCCCTCTACGATTCGACCGACTCGCTGCTGCGTTTCGCCATGCGTGCCGATGCCACGTTGACGGGATTGTGCGGTCTCGCGGTCGCCGTCGTCGCCGACCCGCTCTCGTCGCTGACGGGCCTGACGTCGCTTCAGGAATACGCCCTGGGCGCGTTTTTCGTGCTCTATGGCCTGGGGGTGTTCGGCCTGGCGGCGGTGCAGGACTTGCGTCGGGTAGGGATCGGCGTGGTCGTCGCCAACATCGTTTACACCCTGGCCGCGATCGTGGCCGCCGGCGTTGTGCCGATGACCGCATTCGGGGTCGCCGCGACGCTGGCCACCGGTGTCTACACGGCGGGTTTCGCCGCCCTGCAATACCTGGGAGTGCGGCGCCTCGCGGCTTAGCCTCCCCTCCCGCCGGTGCGGGGCGCCTCCGCCAGGAGCGCCGCCCCGCTCCGGCCTTTGCGGGTCGTCAGAGCTTGCGCAGGCGCAGTCGGTTGATGGAGTGATCGGCGTCCTTGCGCAGCACCAGGGTGGCGCGGGGGCGGGTGGGCAGAATGTTCTCGACGAGATTCGGCCGGTTGATCGAGCGCCAGATCTCGCGGGCCGCCGCGACGGCCTTGGTGTCGTTGAGGGCCGAGTAGTGGTGGAAGTGTGATTCCGGGTCGGCGAACGCCGTGCCGCGCAGCGACAAGAACCGCGACACGTACCACTGCTCGATGTCTTCGATCCGGGCGTCCACGTACAGCGAGAAGTCGAACAGGTCCGACACCATCAGCGTCGGACCCGTCTGCAATACGTTGAGCCCCTCGAGGATCAGGATGTCGGGATGGCGGACCACGTGTTTGGCCCCGGGGATGATGTCGTACTTCAGATGCGAGTACACCGGCGCGCACGCGTAGTCGGAACCGGATTTCACCGAGGTCACGAACCGCAGCAACGCCCGGCGGTTGTAGCTCTCCGGAAAACCCTTGCGGTGCATGAGGTTTCGCCGATCCAGTTCGGCATTGGGGTATAGAAATCCATCGGTGGTGACCAGGTCGACCCGGGGGTGGTGGTCCCAGCGCGCCAGCAGCGCCTGCAGTACGCGGGCCGTCGTCGACTTGCCCACCGCCACGCTGCCGGCCACTCCGATGATGAACGGCACCGGCCGGTCCGGGTTTTGTTGGGGCTCGCCGAGGAATTCCGCGGTGGCGGCAAACAGCCGCTGCCGCGCGGCGACCTGAAGGTGAATGAGCCGGGATAGCGGCAGATAGACCTCTTCGACCTCGAGCAGGTCGAGCTGCTCGCCGAGGCCGCGCAGGCCGATCAGTTCCTCTTCGGTGAGAGCCAGCGGCGTCGACATGCGGAGCGCGCGCCACTGCTTTCGGTCGAACTCCACGTAGGGGCTCGGCTCGCTCAGCCGCGGCATAGTGCCAGTGTCGCAGGGGCCGACGCGCGCCCCACGGCTGGGCTGGCCAAAAACGCGGCTCGATAGACTGGCGGCCGTGACTGCCGCACCCGACGCCCGCACTACCGCATCCCTGATGTCGGCCCCCCTGGCCGAGGTTGACCCCGAAATCGCCGAGTTGCTCGACAAGGAACTCCACCGGCAACGCGACACGCTGGAGATGATCGCTTCGGAGAACTTCGCTCCACGCTCGGTGCTGCAGGCGCAGGGCAGCGTGCTGACCAACAAATACGCCGAAGGCCTACCCGGCCGGCGCTACTACGGCGGCTGTGAACACGTCGACGTCGTCGAGAACATCGCCCGCGACCGCGCCAAGGCGCTCTTCGGCGCCGAGTTCGCCAATGTGCAGCCGCATTCCGGCGCCCAGGCCAACGCCGCAATCCTGCATGCGTTCATGGAGCCCGGGGAGCGGCTGCTGGGTCTGGACCTCGCCAACGGCGGCCACCTGACGCACGGCATGAAGCTCAACTTCTCCGGCAAGCTTTACGACGTCGGTTTTTACACCGTCGATCCGACGACGCATCTGCTCGACATGGACGCGGTGCGGGCCAAGGCGCTCGAGTTTCGGCCCAAGGTGATCATCGCGGGCTGGTCGGCCTACCCGCGGATCCAGGACTTCGCGGCGTTCCGGTCGATCGCCGACGAGGTCGGCGCCAAGCTGTGGGTGGACATGGCCCACTTCGCCGGGTTGGTGGCCGTGGGCCTGCACCCGACCCCGGTGCCCCATGCCGACGTGGTGTCCACGACCGTGCACAAGACCCTCGGCGGCGCCCGATCCGGGATGATCCTGGGCAAGCAGGAGTACGCCAAGGCCATCAACTCGGCGGTGTTCCCCGGCCAGCAGGGCGGACCGCTCATGCACGTCATCGCCGGCAAGGCGGTCGCGTTCAAGATCGCCGGCACGCCCGAGTTCGCCGACCGGCAGCAGCGCACCCTCTCGGGCGCCCGGATCATCGCCGAACGGCTGCTGGCATCCGATGTCGCCAAGTCCGGTGTGTCGGTGGTCAGCGGTGGAACCGACGTCCACCTGGTGCTGGTGGACCTGCGCGACTCGCCGCTCGACGGCAAGGCCGCCGAGGATCTCCTCCACGAGACCGGCATCACGGTGAACCGCAACGCCGTCCCCAACGACCCGCGGCCGCCGATGGTGACCTCGGGCCTGCGGGTGGGCACCCCGGCCCTGGCCACTCGCGGTTTCGGCGACGCCGAGTTCACCGAGGTCGCCGACATCATCGCCACCGCGCTCGCGGCCGGCACCGCAGCGGACGTGCCCGCTCTGCGGCAGCGGGTGACGCGGCTGGCGCGGGGCTTTCCGCTGTACGACGGGCTCGAGGACTGGACGCTGGTCGATCGCTAGCCCCGCCCGTACGCGGGGCGCGACACGACCGCACCAATTTCACGAAATCTGTGTACGGAGGTTACAGTTACTTTATGGCACAGAAACCTGTACCTAATGCGCTGACCCTGGAGCTGGAGCCGGTTGTCGAGCAGCTGATGGATCACCACCTCAACACCGAGGACATCTGGTTCGCCCACGACTACGTGCCGTTCGACCAGGGCGAGAACTTCGCCTTCCTCGGCGGGCGCGACTGGGACCCGTCCCAGACGACGCTGCCCAGGACCATCACGGACGCCTGCGAGATCCTGCTGCTGCTCAAGGACAACCTGGCCGCCCATCACCGCGAGCTCGTTGAGCACTTCATTCTCGAGGAGTGGTGGGGTCGCTGGCTCGGCCGGTGGACCGCCGAGGAGCACCTGCACGCCATCGCGTTGCGCGAGTACCTGGTGGTGACTCGCGAGGTCGACCCCACCGCCAACGAGGAGGCCCGCGTCCAGCATGTGATGAAGGGCTACCGCGGCGACATGTACACACAGGTCGAGACTCTGGTGTACATGGCGTTCACCGAACGCACCCACGCCGTCTTCTGCCGCAACCTGGCCGCGCAGATCGAAGAGCCTGTCCTGGCCGGCCTCGTCGACCGGATCGCCCGGGACGAGGTGCGCCACGAGGAGATCTTCGCCAAGCTCGTCGCGCACTGCCTCGAGTACACGCGCGACGAGACGATTGCCGCGATCGCCGCCCGCGCGGCGGACCTCGAGGTCGTCGGCGCCGACATCGACGCGTACGGGGACAAGGTGCAGCACGTCGCCGAAGCGGGCATCTTCGGTCCCGCCGAGCTGCGGCAGGCGATTTCCGATCGCATCACCGGGTGGGGTGTGGCCGACGAGCCCGCCCTGAAGCAGTTCGTCATCGGTTAACCCAACCTTCGCCCGCCGGCGTACCTTTCGCGGCTCGGATCTTTCGGTCGCGCGGCGGATCTCGGCGCGCCTGCCCGGCAGCGGAGCGGCCACGGGAGTAGCGTCATTCTTCGATGGCCAGCGACAGACTCTGCTGCCAGGGCGGCACCTCCCGTCACGACTACGGCAGGACCGGCCCCGGTCCTGGTGCCGCGTTTCCCGCCGACATGCCTGTGTGGGTCCGCGCGGGCTTTCCCGCTCGAGGAGCGCTTCGTGACCGATACCCGGACCTATGTGATCGACACGTCCGTCCTGCTGTCCGATCCGTGGGCGTGCAGTCGGTTCGCCGAGCACGAGGTGGTGGTTCCGCTGGTGGTGATCAGCGAGCTGGAGGCCAAACGCCATCACCACGAGCTGGGGTGGTTCGCCCGTCAGGCGCTGCGCCTGTTCGATGATCTTCGCCTTGAGCACGGGCGGTTGGATCAAGCGATTCCCATTGGCACACAAGGCGGTACGCTGCACGTCGAACTCAACCACACGGACCCGGCGGTGCTGCCTGCCGGCTTCCGCACCGACAGCAACGACTCACGCATTCTGAGCTGCGCCGCCAATCTCGCCGCCGAGGGCCGGCGAGTCACGTTGGTCAGCAAGGACATTCCGCTTCGAGTCAAGGCCGCCGCGGTGGGCCTGGCCGCGGACGAATACCACGCCCAGGACGTCGTCGTCTCGGGGTGGTCGGGGATGCACGAGATCGAGACCGCGGCCGAGGATATCGACACATTGTTCGCCGACGGCGAGATCGACCTGACCGAAGCCCGAGACCTGCCGTGTCACACCGGGATTCGTCTGCTCGGCGGCAGCTCCCATGCGCTGGGCCGGGTCACTCCGGCCAAGCGGGTCCAACTGGTCCGCGGTGACCGCGAGGTGTTCGGCCTGCGCGGCCGCTCAGCCGAGCAGCGGGTCGCGCTTGACCTCCTGCTCGACGAGTCGGTGGGCATCGTCTCGCTGGGCGGCAAAGCCGGAACCGGGAAGTCGGCGCTGGCGCTGTGCGCGGGCCTCGAGGCGGTGCTGGAACGCCGGACCCACCGCAAGGTGGTGGTTTTCCGCCCGCTGTATGCCGTCGGCGGCCAGGAGCTGGGCTACCTGCCCGGCAGCGAGAGCGAAAAGATGGGCCCGTGGGCGCAGGCCGTCTTCGACACCCTGGAGGGTTTGGCCAGCCCGGCGGTGCTGGAGGAGGTGCTCTCGCGCGGCATGCTCGAGGTGTTGCCGCTGACCCACATCCGGGGTCGGTCGCTGCACGACTCGTTCGTCATCGTCGACGAGGCGCAGTCGCTGGAGCGCAACGTCCTGCTCACCGTGTTGTCCAGGCTGGGTGCCGGATCGCGGGTGGTGCTGACCCATGACATCGCCCAACGCGACAACCTGCGGGTCGGTCGCCACGACGGGGTAGCGGCCGTGATCGAGAAGCTCAAAGGCCATCCGTTGTTCGCACACATCACCCTGCTACGCAGCGAGCGATCGCCGATCGCCGCGCTCGTCACGGAGATGCTGGAGGAAATCGCCGGGCCGCGCTAGCCGGTGCCGCCCGCTGTGCGTGTGCGCTGATGGCGCCCCATACGCACACTCGACGCCGTGGTTGCACACTGGATGCCGGGTAGGCTTCCACCGTGCCGAAACGACCCGACAGCCAGGCCTGGCGGTACTGGCGCACCGTTTTCGGTGTCGTGGCCGCCGGTGCGGTCCTGGTGATCGGCGGCCTCACCGGCCATGTCACCCGGGCCGACAACCCGGGCTGTTCGGTGGTCAAGTGCGTCGCGCTGACGTTCGACGACGGTCCGGGTCCGTTCGACGACCGGCTGCTGCAAATCCTGAAGGACAACGACGCGAAGGCCACCTTCTTCCTGATCGGCAACAAGGTCGCGGCCAACCCCGCGGGAGCCAAGCGCATCGCCGACGCCGGCATGGAGATCGGCAGCCACACCTGGGAACACCCGAACATGGCGACGATCCCCACCGACGACATCGCCGGCCAATTCTCCAGGGCCAACGACGCGATCGCCGCCGCCACCGGGCGCACACCGACCATCTACCGTCCGGCCGGCGGGCTGTCCAACGATGCGGTCCGGCAGACCGCGGCCAAGTTCGGGCTGACCGAAATCCTTTGGGATGTCATCCCTTTCGATTGGGCGAACGATTCGAATACCGCGGCGACGCGATCCATGCTGATGACGTACATCAAGCCGGGCTCGGTGGTGTTGTTCCATGACACCTACTCGAGCACCGTCGACTTGGTATACCAATTCATCCCGGTACTCAAGGCCAACGGCTATCGGCTGGTGACGGTCAGCGAATTGCTGGGCCCGCGGGCACCCGGCAGCAGCTACGGCAGTCGGGAAAACGGCCCGCCCGCCAACCAACTCCATGACATCCCGGCCAGCGAGATCCCGACGCTGCCCAACACGCCCTCGCCCAAGCCGATGCCCAACTTCCCGATCACCGACATACCGGGCCAGAACTCCGGCGGGCCGAATAACGGTGCTTAGCCCCACGCGCGGCTACCGTTAGAGGGTGACCAAGGCGGGCTCCGCGAGCACCGGGCAGCGAAAAAGCGCCCGCAGGTTATCGATTCAATACGCGATCGACCTCGCCCTGGCCTACATCATCGCCGTCGTCGACGCGTCGGCGATCCTGATCCCGCTGCGCGGCCACACGTCCGTCGCGTCGGACGTCGACTTCGCGCAGAAGAACACCACCACGGTGGTCGTGCTGGTGACGGTAGGGATCATCGGCGTCGCGGTGGCCGGTGTAGTGAGCCTGGCGCCCTCGCTGGAGTGGTACGCCGCGGGGAAAGAACCGACACAGGCCCAACGGGAAGCCACAATGAAACTCGCCGGCCGCCAGACGGCGATCCTGTTGGTGGCCTGGGCCGCGGCCGGCGCAATTCTGATGCTGCTCAATCGAGACGGCGGGGCCGCACTGCTGTTGCCGATAGCGCTCGGTGTGCTGTTGGGCGGGCCGGCCGCCGCGGGCACCGGCATGCTGTTCGCCCAGCGCACCCTGCGGCCTCTCATGGGCGCCGCCACCCGGGGTTCGGAGCCTCGTCTGTTGGTACCCGGTGTGTTCGCCCGACTGGTTCTGATGTGGTTTATGTGCAGCGCGCTACCCATCCTCGTGATCGCGACCCTGGTCGTGCTTCGCTCGTACGGCTGGCTCATCCAGAAGTCCGCGGCGCTGGAGGTGCCCGTTCTGGTGGTGTCGCTGGCGGCGTTGCTGCTCGGGCTGCCGACGATGATCCTTACGTCGCGATCCATTTCCGATCCGCTGTGCGAGGTCGTGGATGCGATGGCCGAGGTTGAACACGGAAACATCGACACCTATGTGGGCGCCTACGAGCGCTCCCAAATCGGGCGCCTGCAAACGGGATTCAATCGGATGGTGGCCGGCCTTGCCGAGCGGGACCGGTTGCGCGACCTATTCGGCCGCCACGTCGGCGCCGACGTGGCCCAGCGCGCCATCGAGGAGGGCGTATCACTGTCGGGAGACGTGGTGGAGGCGGCGGTCCTTTTCATCGACCTGGTGGGCTCCACGCAGCTCGCGGAAAGCCGCCCGCCGCAAGACGTTGCGTCCGTGCTCAACGACTTCTTCCGGATCGTCGTCGACGCCGTCGACGAACATCATGGTCTGATCAACAAATTCGCCGGCGATGCGGCGCTCGCGGTTTTTGGGGCGCCATTGCGGACCGATGACCCGGCCTCGGCGGCGCTGGCGACCGCGCGTTCGCTTGGCACGCAGCTGCGCCGGCTGCCCGTCGATTTCGGCATCGGCGTCTCGGCGGGCCGAGTCTTCGCCGGCAATGTCGGTGCCGAAAACCGCTACGAATACACGGTGATTGGTGACGCCGTCAACGAGGCCGCGCGGCTGGCCGATCTCGCCAAGACCGCCGACCGGCGGATCCTGTGTTCGGTGGAAGCCATCGATCGAGCGGGCGAGGACGAGCGGGCGCACTGGGCCGAATGTTATTCCACGGTGCTGCGTGGGCGCTCCGAAGCCACCCACGTGTGCGCGCCCGTCGCCGCGACTACTTCGAAACCTTGAGCGCCGAAATCACCTGGCCGAGGGTCGCCGCCGACGCCGCATCGCCAATGGGCGTGGCGCCCAAGAAGATCGTGACGGGTTTGGTGTCGACCGCGATGACGACGACGGAGTCGCCCTTCACGTTGCGGGAGGGGTCGGCGATCGTGACGTCGGCGTCCACCCGAGCCGCCTTGGTCCCGTCGACGGTGATCGACGACGTCTTCGTCGGGCCCAGGGTGGGCGACGCATTCGAGTAGCCGGGGCCATTGGCCACGCACTGCATCAGCTTCGACGCCTGCGCGCTGACGTCCATGCTGCTGACGAAGTTGGTGATCGCGACCTCGGCCTGCATCACCCACTGGCTGGCGCCGGGGACCTCTTGGGCGAGGCCCACCGCACCGATGAGGTTCGGGGTCTGGTCGTCCGAGAACGGCATCCATCCGGGTGCCGCGGTGGCCGGGAACGACAGCTTGCCCGCGCTGACCGGGGCGCCGCCAGCCGGCTTGTCACCGCCGGACACGTTGGGGCCACAATCGGTCGCGGTTTGACCGCCCCCGCCGGGCCCACCGCCGCGGGGGCCTGGGTCGAAGGCGCCCTGGATCATCGTCGCCGTCCTCGCGGTGCTGGGCG
>NZ_MBET01000060.1:0-25273 GCF_001954215.1 Mycobacterium sp. IS-2888 | reverse complement strand
CCCCTCGGGCCCGGCGCGTGGCAGCCCGACCGCGCGGTCGGGCGGGCCCGGGTGCGCCGACGCGTCCGGGAAGGCGGGCGGCGGCGATGGCCGCCGAATTCGTCGCCGGCGACGGGGCCGGGCCGCGGCTTTGCGCCACGGACCCAGCAAACAAACTCGGGGCCGGTTGATACGATCGGCCCGTGCCGAGTCTGCGCATCCGTCAGGCGGCCGAGCTGCTGGGAGTCAGCGACGACACCGTCCGGCGATGGATCAACAACGGCACGCTGGCGGTGGGTCTGGACGCGGCCGGGCGCAAGGTGATCGCCAGCGAGGACCTGGCCGAGTTTGCCCGGACCAACGCGCCCGCGCCGCCGCCGGATCCGCTGAGCATCGGCAGCTCCGCCCGCAACCGGTTCGTCGGGCTGGTCACCAAGGTCACCCGCGACAAGGTGATGACCCAGGTCGAAATGCAGTGCGGCCCCTTCACCGTCGTGTCGCTGATGAGCACCGCGGCCGCCGACGAGTTGGAGCTGCAGCCCGGCAGCGTCGCGGTGGCCGTCGTCAAGGCCACGACCGTCATCGTCGAAACCGCCAGACCCGGCACGGCGGTGGCCTCGGACTGAGGCAGCGTCTACAGCGTTGACAGGTACGCGACGGCGTCGAGCATCCGTTCGCCCGCCGCCCGCAGGTCCGCCACGCTCGGTCCGGCCCGCAGCACCTCGCGCGCAACCGCGGGCAGCAGCTGGCCGGGGGCGGCCCCGCCCAGGCCGGCGAGCGCCTCGGGCCGGCCGCCCTGCGCCCCGAGCCCGGGCACCAGCACCGGTCCGCCCAGCTCGCTGACGTCGGGAGCCTCGAAGACGGTCGCGCCGAGCACCACGCCGACATACCCGGGCTCGGGCACGGTGGCGGAGCGGTTGACCACCGCCGCCTGGTCGACGATCAGCTGCGCGACGGTCCGGCCGTCGAAGGTGGCGCGCTGCACCGTGCCGCCCTCCGGGTTGGACGTTGCCGCCAGCACGAACACGCCGCGGTCGTGCGCCGCGGCGGCTTCCAGCAGGGGCCGCAGCGAGCCGAAGCCCAGATACGGGGAGGCCGTGACGGCGTCCGCGGCCAGCGGCGAGTCGCCGGCCCACGCCTGCGCGTAGGCGGCCATCGTCGTCCCGATATCGCCGCGCTTGGCGTCGGCCAGCACCAGCACTCCCTCGGAGCGCAGCGCTGCGATGGTGCGCTCGAGGACCGCGAATCCCGCGGCGCCGTAGGCCTCGAAGAACGCCACCTGGGGTTTGACGACGGCGAAACCGGCGTAGGCCTCGATGCAGATGTCGCAGAACGCGGCCAGCCCGTCGGCGGTGGTCGGCAGGTCCCAGGCCCGCAGCAGCTCCGGATGGGGGTCGATGCCCAGGCATAGCGGCCCGCGGGCCAGCTTCGCCGCGGCCAGCCGGGCACCGAAGCCCGTCACTGTGCGCCGCCCGGTCCGATGACGCTGTGCAGTTCCTGGAGCGACCGCACGCCGATGTCGCCGCGGATCCCCGCTTCGATGCCCTGCACGGCCGCCGACGCGCCCTGCACCGTCGTGACGCACGGGATGTTGACGGCCACCGCGGCCGAGCGGATTTCGTAACCGTCGATGCGCGGACCGGAGTTGCCGTAGGGGGTGTTGATCACCATGTCGACCTCGCCGGCCTTGATCGCGTCGACGGCGGACGCCGCGGGGCGGTCGGGCCGCGGCGGCTCGAAATGCTTGCGAACCTCGTCGCAGGGAATCCCGTTGCGGCGCAACATCTCCGCGGTGCCTTCGGTGGCGAGAACGCGGAAGCCCAGATCGGCCAGCCGCTTGACGGGAAACACCAGCGACCGCTTGTCACGGTTGGCGACCGAGACGAACACGGTGCCCTCGGCCGGTAGCGATCCGTAGGCGGCGGTTTGGCTCTTGGCGAAGGCGCTGCCGAAGTCGCGGTCGATCCCCATCACCTCGCCCGTCGACTTCATCTCCGGGCCGAGCAGCGAATCGATGGCCGCCCCGTCGGCGCGGCGGAACCGGTGGAACGGCAACACCGCCTCCTTGACCGCGATCGGCGCGTTCAGCGCGGCGTGGGCACCGTCCCCGTCCGGCACCAGCATCCCCTCCTCGCGGAGCTGGGAAATGGTGGCGCCCAACATGATCCGGGCGCACGCCTTGGCGAGTGGGATCGCGGTGGCCTTGGACACGAACGGAACCGTGCGGCTGGCGCGCGGGTTGGCCTCCAGGACGTAGAGCACATCGTCCTTCAGGGCGTACTGCACGTTGAGCAGACCGACCACGCCGATGCCGTGCGCGATGGCCTCGGTGGCGCGCCGAACCTTCTCGATGTCGCTGCGGCCCAACGTCACCGGCGGCAGCGCGCAGGCCGAGTCCCCGGAGTGGATCCCCGCCTCCTCGATGTGCTCCATGATGCCGCCGATGTAGACCTCCGCGCCGTCGCACAGCGCGTCGACGTCGATCTCCACCGCGTCCTCCAGGAAACGGTCCACGAGCACCGGGTGTTCGGGGGACAGCTCGGTGGCGCGGGTGATGTAGCCGCGCAGCGTCTCCTCGTCGTAGACGATCTCCATGCCGCGCCCGCCCAGCACGTACGACGGCCGCACCAGCACCGGGTAGCCGATGTCCGCGGCGATCCGGCGGGCCTGGTCGAAAGTCGTTGCCGTGCCGTATTTCGGGGCGGGCAGTCCCGCGGCGCGCAGCACGTCACCGAACGCGCCGCGGTCCTCGGCGAGGTCGATCGCCTCCGGCGGGGTGCCCACGATCGGAACGCCGGCGTCGAAGAGCCGCTGGGCCAGCCCCAGCGGCGTCTGCCCGCCGAGTTGCACGATGACCCCGACCACGCCGGGGCCGCCCGCCGCGGATTGGGATTCCGCGCGGAATACTTCCAGTACGTCCTCGAAGGTCAGCGGCTCGAAGTAGAGCCGGTCGGCCGTGTCGTAGTCGGTGGACACCGTCTCCGGGTTGCAGTTGACCATCACCGTTTCAAAACCGGCCTGGCTCAACGTGGTTGCCGCGTGCACACAGCTGTAGTCGAATTCGATGCCCTGGCCGATCCGGTTCGGCCCCGAACCCAGGATCAGCACCTTGGGCTTCTCGGCCTGCGGCGCCACCTCGGTCTCGGCGGCCGGGTCGAGTTCGTAGCTGCTGTAGTGGTAGGGCGTCTTGGCCTCGAACTCCGCGGCGCAGGTGTCGACCGTTTTGTACACCGGGTGGATGCCGAGGCGCTCGCGCAGGGACCGGACACCGTCCTCGCCGGCCAATTCCGGTCTGAGGGCGGCGATCTGCCGGTCGGACAAGCCGCTGTGCTTGGCCCGCCGCAGCAGGTCGACATCGAGCACCGGGGCCGCGACCAGCTCGCGGCGCAGCGTTCCCAGCTCGCCGATCTGCGCGACGAACCACGGGTCGACGCCGCTGGCCTCGGCGACCTGTTCCACCGACGAGCCCAGCCGCAGCGCCAGTTCGATGTCGTAGAGCCGTCCTTCGGTCGGGGTCCGAAGGCGGGTCAGCACCTCGTCGACTTCGCCGTGGGGATCGGGCTTGGTCCAGAAACCGGCGCGGCTGGTTTCCAGTGATCGCATCACCTTGCCCAGCGCCTCGATGAAGTTGCGGCCCAGCGACATTGCCTCCCCGACGGATTTCATCGTCGTGGTCAGCGTGGGATCGGCGCCGGGGAATTTCTCGAACGCGAACCGCGGCGCCTTGACCACGACGTAGTCCAGCGTCGGCTCGAAGCAGGCCGGCGTTTCTTTGGTGATGTCGTTGACGATCTCGTCGAGGGTGTAGCCGATGGCCAGCTTGGCGGCGATCTTGGCGATCGGGAAGCCGGTGGCCTTGGACGCCAGCGCACTCGACCGGGAGACCCGCGGGTTCATCTCGACGACGATCAGCCGGCCGTCGCGCGGGTTGACCGCGAATTGGATGTTGCAGCCGCCGGTGTCCACGCCGACCTCGCGCAGGATCGCGATGCCCAGATCGCGCATCCGCTGGTATTCGCGGTCGGTCAGCGTCATGGCCGGCGCGACGGTAACCGAGTCGCCGGTGTGCACGCCCATCGGGTCGACGTTCTCGATGGAGCACACCACCACCACGTTGTCGTGCCCGTCGCGCATCAGCTCGAGCTCGAATTCCTTCCAGCCGTAGATCGACTCCTCGATCAGCACGTTGGCACTCGGGCTCGCCGCCAGCCCGGCGCCGGCCATCCGGTCGACCTCTTCGGCGGAGTGCGCCATGCCCGAGCCCAGGCCGCCCATCGTGAAGCTGGGCCGCACCACCACCGGCAGGCCGACCTCCTCGACGGTTTCGCGCACCTCGTCCATCGTGAAACACACTCGGCTGCGGGCGGATTCGCCGCCGACCTTGGCGACGATGTCCTTGAACCGCTGCCGGTCCTCCCCGCGCTGGATCGCGTCGAAATCCGCGCCGATGAGTTCGACGCCGTAGCGCTCCAGCACGCCGTTCTCGTACAGGGCGACGGCGGTGTTGAGCGCGGTCTGCCCGCCGAGGGTGGCCAGCAGCGCGTCGATCTTGTTGCCGCGCTCGGCCTGCTGGGCGATCACCCGCTCGACGAACGAGGGCGTGATGGGCTCGACGTAGGTGTGATCGGCGTACTCCGGGTCGGTCATGATCGTGGCCGGGTTGGAGTTGACGAGGCTGACCTGCAGCCCGTCGGCGCGCAGCACCCGGCAGGCCTGGGTGCCGGAGTAGTCGAATTCGCAGGCCTGCCCGATGACGATCGGCCCCGAGCCGATCACCAGCACGTGGTTCAGGTCGGTCCGCCGCGGCACTAGCGTCCCCCCGCCATCAGGTCGACGAATTGGTCGAACAGGTATTCCGCATCGTGCGGACCCGCGGCGGCCTCGGGGTGATACTGCACCGAAAACGCCTTCCCATCGGCGAGTTTGACGCCCTCGACCACCCCGTCGTTGGCGCAGGTGTGGCTGACGACCGCGGGGCCGAACGGCGTGTCGAAGGATTGGCCCGCCTCGCCTTCCAGCGCGAAGCCGTGGTTCTGCGCGGTCACCGCGACCCGGCCGGTGGCGTGGTCGATGACGGGGACGTTGATGCCGCGGTGACCAAACACCATCTTGTAGGTGGACAGGCCGAGCGCCCGGCCCAGGATCTGGTTGCCGAAACAGATTCCGAACAACGGGATTCCGGCGCCGATCACCTCCCGGGTGAGCTCGACGACGTGATCGGCGGTGGCGGGGTCGCCGGGCCCGTTGGACAGGAACACGCCGTCGGGCTTGAGCTCGGCGATCTGCCCGAAGGTCGCCGATGCGGGCAGCACGTGGCTGCGGATGCCGCGGCGGGCGAAGTTGCGCGGCGTGTTGGTCTTGATGCCGAGGTCCAGCGCGGCCACCGTAAAGCGCTGCGGCCCTTCGGGTTCGACGATGTAGGTGCCGTCGGTGCTGACCTCGCCAGCCAGGTCGGCGCCCAGCATGGACCGCTGGCCCCGCACCCGCTCCAGCAGCTCGGCGGGCTCGGCGAGCGCGTCGCCGGAGAATAACCCGGCCTTCATCGAGCCGCGGCTGCGCAGGTGCCGCACCACCGCGCGGGTGTCGATGCCGGCGATCCCGACGATGTTCTGGCGAACCAGCTCGTCGTCCAGCGTGCCGGTGGCGCGCCAGTTCGACGCGCGCGGCGACGGGTCGCGCACCGCGTAGCCGGCGACCCAGATCTTGTCGCCGCGGCTCTCGGCGTCCTCGCCGTTCCAGCCGGTGTTGCCGATCTGCGGCGCGGTGGCCACCACGATCTGCCGGTGATAGCTGGGGTCGGTGAGCGTCTCCTGATAGCCGGACATGCCGGTGGAAAACACCGCCTCCCCGAGGGTTTGGCCGATCGCGCCGAACGGCGTGCCGGTGAAGACGCGGCCGTCCTCGAGCACCAGTAGGGCCTTGCTCACGCGGCTCCCTCCTGCGAGTCTTGCAGCCAGTCGTCGTAATCGGTGCGGTGGTTTGCCCGAAATCCGGTGTCGATCTCGACGCCCGACGGCAACCGCCAACGGATCGCCAGGATCCCGATGCGGGCCACCACCTTGGCTCCGATGGCGCGCTCCATGCGGATGTCAATGATCGACTCGTCCGGAATCCAAATCGGTTTGGCGCGAACGCGTTCCAACAGGATCCCCTCGGGATAGCGGGTGAGCACCGCCTTGCTCCGATAGCCGAGATCGCCGGCGGTGACCCGCTCGTTCCACGCCGGTGCGGCGGCGCAGCCGCAGTACAGGCCTCGGGTCGTCAGCGTCGCGGTACTCACCTCGTCGGGCATCTCGGGCAGCTCCCCGATCAACTCCTGCTGGCGTTGCGAGCGACGCTGCCAGGAGCGCATCATCAGCTGAATCACGACGGCGATGACCACGACCAGCACGGCCGCGAAGATCAGCGACCCCACCAGCGTTCCGGAGTTCATGCCGGGCTCTTCCCGTCGCGGGCGGTGATCTTGCCGCGCAGCAGCGTCGCGGTCACGGTGGCGGGCAAGGTCATCGACTCGTAGGGCGTGTTGGCCGATCGGCTGGCCAGGTCGTCCCCGGCGACCGTCCAGGTGGCGTCCGGGTTGACCACGGTCAGGTTCGCCGGCTCCCCCACCTCGAGCGGCCGGCCGTGGTCGGGCAGGCCGACGATGCGCGCCGGGTTCTCGCTCATCACCCGGGCGACGTCGCGCCAGGTCAACAACCCGGGCGCCACCATCGTGCTCGCCACCACGGACAGGGCCGTCTGCAGCCCCAGCATGCCGGGGCGCGCCGCGGAGAACTCCACGCATTTTTCGTGCTCGGCGTGCGGGGCGTGGTCGGTGGCCACACAGTCGATTACCCCGTCGGCGAGCGCCTGACGCAACGCGACGGCGTCGGCGGTCTCGCGCAGCGGCGGGTTGACCCGGTTGACCCCGTCGTAGCTGGCCAGCCTGCCGTCGTCGAGGAGCAGATGATGCGGCGTGACCTCGGCCGTGATCGAAATGCCCTGCGCCTTGGCCCATTTCAGGATTTCGACGGTTCCCGCGGTGGAGGCGTGGCAGATGTGTACCCGGGCGCCGGCGTCACGGGCCAGCAGCGCGTCGCGGGCCACGATCGATTCCTCGGCGGCCCGCGGCCATCCCGCAAGTCCCAGCCGCGCGGCCGTGGGCCCCTCGTGGGCGACCGCGCCGACGGTCAGTCGGGGCTCCTCGGCGTGCTGGGCGATCAGCACCCCCAGCCCGGTCGCGTACTCCAGGGCGCGGCGCATGATCAGCGGATCGTGCACGCAGATGCCGTCGTCGGAGAACATGCGCACCTGCGCGGCGCCGGCGGCCATCATGCCCATCTCGGTGAGCTCGGCCCCGGCCAACCCGACGGTGACCGCGCCGACGGGGTGCACGTCGACCAGGCCGACCTGCTGGCCACGGTGCCAGACGTGGTCGGTGACCACCGGGCTGTCGGCGACCGGGTTGGTGTTGGCCATCGCGAACACGGCCGTGTAGCCACCCAAAGCCGCGGCCGCCGAACCGGTTTCGATGTCCTCGGCGTATTCGCGGCCGGGCTCGCGCAGGTGGGTGTGCAGGTCGACGAACCCGGGCAGCAGCACGTGGTCGGTGGCGTCGATGACGTCTAGGTCTTTTTCCAGGCCTCCGGCCTCGGCGAGGCCCGGCCCGATTTCGGCGATCTGGCCGTCATCGACCAGGACGTCGACGCGGTCGCCTTCGCCGTAGAGCCGCACGCCGCGGATCAGGACGCTCATGCCGCGATCTCCTGTGCTCCCACCAGCACGCGGAACAGCACCGCCATCCGCACGTGGACACCGTTGGAAACCTGTTGCAGCACAGCCGATTGCGACGAATCGGCCACCGAGGACGCGATCTCCATGCCGCGCACCATCGGCCCCGGGTGCAGCACCACGGCATGGCCGGGAAGCATCGCCTGGCGCCGATCGGAAAGGCCGTAGCGAACCGAGTACTCGCGCACCGACGGGAAGAAGCCGCCGTTCATCCGCTCGGCCTGCACCCGCAGCATCAGCACCGCGTCGGCCGCCGGCAACTCGGCGTCGAAGTCGTAGGAGACGGTTGCCGGCCAGCCGTCGACGCCGACCGGCAGCAGCGTCGGCGGCGCCACTAGCACCACCTCGGCGCCCAGGGTGTCCAGCAGCACGACGTTGGAGCGCGCGACCCGGCTGTGCAGGATGTCGCCGACGATAACGATGCGCCGGCCCTCGATGCCGCCGAGCCGCTGGCGGATGGTCAGCGCGTCCAGCAGCGCCTGCGTCGGGTGTTCGTGCGTGCCGTCGCCGGCGTTGATGACCGACGGCCCCTCGCCATCCGCCGGCGCCGTCCAGTCGGCGAGCAGGTGCGCGGCACCGGAGGCCGGGTGCCGGATGATCAGCGCGTCGGCGCCGGCGGCCCGCAGCGTCAGCGCGGTGTCGCGCAGCGACTCGCCCTTGCCCACCGACGATCCGGCCGCGCTCACGTTGATCACGTCGGCGCTCATCCACTTCCCGGCCACCTCGAACGACACCCGGGTACGGGTGGAGTTCTCGTAGAACATCGTGATCACGGTGCGGCCGCGCAGCGTCGGCAGCTTCTTGATCTCGCGGCCCACCAGGGCCTGCGCGAAGCGGTCCGCGTCGTCGAGGATGGCGGTGGCGTCGTCGCGGCTGAGGTCGCCGGCGGTCAGCAGGTGGCGGGTCATCGGGAGATCACCACCCCGTCGCGGCCGTCGTGCTCGGCGAGTTGCACGTGCACGCTCTCGGTGCGTGAGGTCGGTACGTTCTTGCCGACATAGTCGGCGCGCAGCGGTAATTCGCGGTGGCCGCGGTCGACCAGCACCGCGAGCTGCACGGCGCGCGGCCGGCCCACGTCGCGCAGCGCGTCCAGGGCCGAGCGCACCGAGCGCCCGGAATACAGCACGTCGTCGACGAGGATCACCAGCGCGTCGTCGATGCCCCCGGCCGGGATCGACGTAGCTTCGAGCGGGCGGGGCGGCTTTTGCATCAGGTCGTCGCGGTACAGCGTGATGTCGAGGGCGCCGTGGCCGACCTCGACACCGCTGTATTCGCCGATGTTGGTGGCCAGGCGCTGGGCCAGGATCACACCGCGGGTCGGGATACCGAGCAGCACCACCCGTGGCGCGTCGGGACTGTCGAGCGCGGTCTTTTCGATGATCTGATGCGCGATGCGCGAAATGGTGCGACCGACGTCGGCCGCAGACATCAATTCCCTGCCGGTGGCGGCATCACCCGCGGCACCCATGCGAGACCTTGACCTCCTTCTCCGCCTCTCTGGACGGATCGTTAAAGGATGTCGACTGCCCGGCAGCGTAGCATTCCGCGCTACCCTGGCGAAAATGACAGGCGCGACGACCCCCTCGAATTCCTCTCGTTTTCCGGTTCTCGATTTCGATGCCCTGTATCGCGGCGAAAGCCCCGCCGAGGGCCTGCCCGCCATGGCCACCCCGCCGTGGGACACCAAGGCGCCCAAGGAGACTGTCGTCGCGTGGCAGGAGGGCGGCTGGGTTCGCGGCGACGTGCTCGACGTCGGCTGCGGCCTCGGCGACAACGCCATTTACCTGGCCCAGAACGGACACGCCGTCACCGGGCTGGACATCTCGCCGACCGCGCTGATCACCGCCGAGCGGCGCGCCGCGGACGCGGGGGTCGACGTGACGTTCGCCGTCGCCGATTCCACCAAGCTGGAGGGCTACACCGACGCGTTCGACACCATCGTCGACAGCGGCATGTTCCACTGCCTCGACGACGACGGCAAGCGCAGCTACGCCGCCGCGGCGCACCGGGCAACCCGGCCGGGCGCCACCCTGCTGCTCAGTTGTTTCTCCGACGCCCAGCCGCCCGACGAGGAGCGGCCGCGGCCCGCGGTGTCCGAGCGGACGCTGCGCGACGTTCTCGGCGGCGCGGGCTGGGAGATCGAATCGCTGGAGCCCGCCACGGTGCGCCGCGAACTGGACGGCAACGACATCGAGATGGCGTTCTGGGTCGTGCGCGCGCAACGGCGCTGACCGGCCGCGGGCTGTGATGTCGAATAATCGCTAGCTCGTAGACCCGGCTATCTGTTGGCTGGACGCCATGGAAGCCGCCGCGAGCCTGCGCGACGAAGCCATGCGCGCGCTCATTTCGAGCTTGTCCCGCTTGCAGCCGACGGCGCCCACGTGGTGCGCCGCCTGGAGCGCCCACGAGCTCGCCGCGCACGTCGCCGCCGCCGCCGAGGAACGAGCCAACCTGATCGAGGAGCACCTCGCGGGTGAGCCCACAAGGGCGACGCGGTCATGGGAAGAACGCGAGCCGCCCTTTCGGGCAATGCCCGACGCCGTGCTTCGAGAACGGCTGGTGCAGCACGCCGTTCGCTTCGAGTCCGCTGTGGCAGGCCTCGATGAGGACGACACGATCATGTACACGGGGTGGGCCATGACCGGCGAACGGCTGCGCATGCACAGCCATAGCGAAGCGGTGCTACACCGATGGGATCTGGTCGGCGACGACGATGTCAGCATCCGATCGCTCTCCGATCCGGCAATGGTTACCCATGCGCTTGCGGTATTCGACGCGATGCCCGCGTTGGCGGAAGCGCGGCGATGGCGCAGATCTGACTTGGTCTCGCGGCCAATGGTTCTGCGGAGCGCTGGTCGGCCCGGGGTGGTTGTGACACCAGGGGAAGGACTTTCGACGGCCCCCGACGGCACCGACGTAGCGATCGAGCTGCAGCCCCACGAGCTGCCGCTGCTGCTGTGGGGGCGCTGCCCGGCGCGGCTGCGCGATCCACACGCGAACGCAGAAACGATCGAGGACGTCCTTTCGCGTGCCTGCCGTCCGGCCGGCGCTTCGGCCCAGTGACCGGCCGCGGGCTACCCTGACCGGGTGAATCTTGACGGCAATGCGGCCTCCGTCCGCGAGGTCTGCGACGCCGGCCTGCTCGCCGGCGCGTTGACGGTGGTGTGGCAGCGCGGAGAAGTGCTGCAGCTCAACGAGATCGGATACCGCGACGTCGACGCCGGGCTGCCGATGCAGCGCGACACCCTGTTTCGCATCGCGTCGATGACCAAGCCCGTCACGGTGGCCGCGGTGATGAGCCTGGTCGACGACGGCAAGCTGGCGCTGAAAGATCCGATCACGCGCTGGGTGCCGGAGTTCGCCGACGTGCGGGTGCTCGACGACCCGCTCGGTCCGCTGGACCGGACGCACGCGCTGGGCCGGGCCATCCTGATCGAGGACCTGCTCACCCACACCAGCGGCCTGGCCTACGGCTTCTCGGTGTCCGGGCCGATCGCCAAGGCCTACGTGCGGCTGCCGTTCAACCAGGGCCCCGACGCCTGGCTGGCCGAGCTGGCCAAGCTGCCACTGGTGCATCAGCCCGGCGAGCGATTGACCTACAGCCATTCCATAGACCTGTTGGGCGTCATCGCTTCCCGCATCGAGGGCAAGCCGTTCCACCAGGTGCTCGACGAACGGATCCTGGGCCCGGTGGGCATGCCCGACACCGGGTTCTTCGTGTCCCCCGAAGGGCGCCGCCGCGCGGCGACCATGTACCGGCTCGACGGGCAGGGCCAGTTGCACCACGACGCGATGGGGCCGCCGCACATCAAGCCACCGTCCTTCCCCAACGCCGGCGGCGGGTTGTGGTCGACCGCCGACGACTACCTGCGCTTCGTGCGGATGCTGCTCGGCGAGGGGACCGTCGACGGCGTGCGGGTGCTGTCGCCGGAGTCGGCCCGCATGATGCGCACCGACCGGCTCACCGACGACCAGAAGCGACACAACTTCCTGGGCGCCCCCTATTGGGTCGGCCGCGGCTTCGGGCTGAACCTGTCGGTGGTGACCGATCCTGCCAAGAGCGCGCCGCTGTTCGGGCCGGGCGGGCTCGGCACCTTCAGCTGGCCCGGCGCGTACGGCACCTGGTGGCAGGCCGACCCGACCGCGGACCTGATCCTGCTGTATCTGGTCCAGAACTTGCCCGATATGTCCGCGGACGTGGCCGCGGCGATCGCCGGCAACACGTCGCTGGCGAAACTCCAATCGGTGCAACCGAAATTCGTCCGCCGCACCTATCAGGCGCTCGGGCTCTGACGCCATGGTCGACTACCCGCCTGACCGCATCGCCGGGCCGCGGCTGCTGCTGCGCCCGCCCGTGCTCGACGACGCCGGCGCGCTCTACCAACGGGTCGCCCGCGACCCGAAGGTCACCAAGTACCTGAAATGGACGCCGCACCAGGACGTCGCGGCGACCCGGCGAGTGATCGCCGAAAAGCTCAACGTCAGCGATGACGAGCGGACGTGGGCCATCGCGTTGCGGCACAGCGACGAGGTCATCGGGCTGACCAGCTGCCGGCGCCCGGTGCCGCACTCGGTCGAGATCGGTTACTGCATCGGCCGGCGGTGGTGGGGCAAGGGATTCATGACCGAGGTGCTCGGCCTGCTGATGAACGCGCTGGAGGCCGATCAGGGCGTGTACCGCGTCTGGGCCACCTGCCATGTCGACAACGAGCGGTCGGCCCGGGTGCTGCTGCGGGCCGGGTTCGAGCTGGAGGGCAGGCTGACTCGTTACGCCGTGTACCCCACCATCGCGCCCGAACCGCTGGACGCCCTGCTCTACGCCAAGGCCCTGCGGTAGATGTTTCCCCGCACGGAAAACGGGCATTCGACACGTGTTGCAGGTGCTAACGATGACCACCGATGCCCATACCGGGCCGCTGCGCACTGTGGGCCGCCACGAATGGCCCGCGGGCAGCCATGAACTGACTGGCGGCCGCCACGAAACGCCGCGACCGCAACGGTCACGGGCCCTGCTCTGGCTGCGATCGCGGTTCGGGTTCCTCGTCGGCGCCGCGGCGCTCGCGCTGTTCTCGGGCGCCGTCGGCGCCCTCAGCGTCGTGGAACTTCGCCCAGCCGCGCCGGTCGTCAGCGCCCCGACGTCGACTGTGCCCACCGAAGCGCCGGCCGCGACCATCGAGCAGGCTGCGGCCAGGGCGATTCCCAGCGTGGTCAAACTGGAAACGGCGATCGGCGATCAGACCGAAGAGGGCTCCGGGGTCGTCCTGAGCGCCGACGGATTCATCCTCACCAACAATCACGTCGTGGCGGCGCCCGATCCGCGCCAAACCGGTGTGGCGGTACACACCGCCGCGACTTTCGCCGATGGTCGCTCCGAGCCGTTCGTCGTCGTCGGCGCCGATAGCTCCACCGACATCGCCGTCGTTCGTGTTCAAGGCATTTCGGGCCTGCGCCCGATCGCGATGGGGACGTCGGCCGGGTTGCATGTGGGCCAAAACGTGATCGCCATCGGCGCGCCCCTCGGGCTGGACGGCACCGTCACCACCGGGGTCATCAGCGCGCTGCACCGCCCGGTGTCGGGCATCGTCGGCCCCGGTAGCGGCAACGCCGTGCTTGATGCGATCCAAACGGACGCCACGATGAGTCCCGGCAGCTCTGGAGGCGCATTGATCGACACGTCCGGTGCCTTGATAGGGCTCAATTCCGCAATCGCAACGATGAACGCCACTCATCCCGGCGGTCCGACGGGCTGGATCGGCGTGGGGTTCGCGATCCCCGTCGACGAGGCGAAAGTTGTTGCCGACCAACTGATCGCGGCCGGTACGGCGCCGAACGCATCGCTGGGCCATCGCTGAGCGACGACCTCTTACCCGTCCTCCAGGGCCCGGCGCGCGTAAGCCCGCACGTCGGCGTCACCGTCCTTGAGCGCGATCCCGAGCGCGTCGCGGGCGGCGGGTTCGCCGGCCCAGCGGGTCAGGCTGAGCACCGCGGCCTTGCGCACATCGAGGTGGGCGTCGGCGAGGGCCTCGGCCAATCGGGGGACGGCGAGTTCGGCCGCCGCTCCCTTGAGCGCCCGGGCCGCGCCTTCGCGCACCTGCCAGGCCGGCGCCCGCAAGGCCTCTTCGACGGCGGCGAAATCGCCTTCGCCGCAGCCTAATTCGCCCAGCGCGGCCAGCGCCGCCGCGCGCACCAGCGGATCCGGGTCATCGAGCAGCACGGTCACCGCGTCGTGGCCGCCGCGCAGCGTGGCCAGGCCGGCGGCTGCCGCGATGCGGACCTCCCGGCTGTCGTCGCCGGTGGCCGCGACGACGCCGGCCACGTCGTCGACCGACACCAACGCGCGCACGGCCTCGATGCGCACCCGATGGTCGGGATCCTCGAGCGCGCGGCGGTATTGGCCGGCCTCACCGGCGCGGCGCGCCGCGAGCAGATACACCGACGCCGCGCGCACCAGCATGTCGCCGGACGACAGATAGGCCCCGGCCGCGGCCGGGTCGGGCAGCACCTCGACCAGTTCGCGGATGCCCTCGGCACCGGTGCGGCGCACCCCGGGATCGGCGTCGTCCAGCGCGGCGAACAGGGCCGGCGCGTATCCGTCGGGCATGTGCTCGGTGAGCGTGGCCACCGCGGTTCGGCGCACACCGGGATCCGCGTCGCCCAGGTAGGTCTGCAGCTCGGCGATCGTCGGCTCCTCCAGCGCGAGGACCTCGGCGATGCGCGGCGACGGCGGTTGGAATGCCGTTGCCGGCGAAACGATTCGGGAGACGGCGGCGGCCGGGGCTTGACCACCCATCAGCGGCGGCTGCTCCACCTCGTGGACGGTCTGATCGGCCGGCGGCAGGCCGTCCAGCTCGGGCACCGACACGAAATACGGGGCCACGGGGCGTTTGAGGAACACCATCGCGCCGTCGGGCCCCTTGCGCAGGTTGAGGTGATAACCCCATTGGCTGTCGTCGCGCCCGGGCAGGTCGGCGCGGTCGTGATAAAGGCCCCACCGCGATTCGGTCCGGGTGAGCGAGGAACGGGCCGCCATCTCGGCGCAGTCGCGGATGAAGGACACCTCCACCGCGCGCATCAGCTCGTGGGGGTTGTGGGCGCCGATCTCGGCGATCTCGCCGCGCATCCGGTCGAACGTGCGCACCGCGATGGACAGTTTGGCCGCCGTCTTCGGTGGTGCGACATAGTCGTTGACGAAGCGGCGCAGCTTGTATTCCACCTGCGGCTGCGGCGGCCCGTCCGGTTGCCGCAGCGGGCGGTAGATCAGCTCGTGGGCGTCGGCCAGCTGATCGTCCGGGAGGCCTTGTGGCGCAGGGACTTCGCGGAGCGTCGACGCGGCGTGGGTGCCGGCGAGGTCGCCGAACACGAACGCCCCGATCATGTAGTTGTGCGGAACGCAGGCCAGGTCCCCCGCGGCGTACAGGCCGGGCACGGTGGTGCGTGCGTGTTCGTCGACCCAGACCCCGGACGCGGAATGGCCACTGCACAAACCGATTTCGGAGATGTGCATCTCCACGTCATGGGTGCGGTAGTCGTGGCCGCGGTTGGCGTGAAACGTGCCGCGGGTGGGCCGTTCGGTGGTGTGCAGGATGTTCTCCAGCGCGGTCAGCGTCTCGTCGGGCAGATGCGACACCTTGAGGTAGATGGGCCCGCGCGCGGAGTCGATCTCGCTCTTGACCTCGGCCATCATCTGCCCCGACCAGTAGTCGGAGTCGACGAACCGCTCCCCCAGGGCGTTGACCTGGTAGCCCCCGAACGGATTGGCCACGTACGCGCAGGCCGGGCCGTTGTAGTCCTTGATCAGCGGATTGACCTGGAAGCACTCGATTCCCGACAGCTCCGCGCCCGCGTGGTAGGCCATCGCGTACCCGTCACCGGCGTTGGTCGGGTTCTCATACGTGCCGTACAGGTAGCCCGACGCGGGCAGGCCGAGCCGGCCGCACGCCCCGGTCGCCAGGACGACCGCCTTGGCGCTGATCGCGTAGAACTCACCGGTGCGCGTGTGCAAGGCGGCGGCGCCGACGGCCCGGCCGTCCTGCACCAGCACCCGCACCGGCATCAGGCGGTTCTCGATGCGGATCCTCTCCCGCATCGACCGCTGCCGCAGCACGCGATACAGCGCCTTCTTGACGTCCTTGCCCTCGGGCATGGGCAGCACGTATGAGCCCGAGCGGTGCACGCGGCGCACCGCGTACTCGCCGTGCTCGTCCTTCTCGAACTTCACCCCGTAGCGCTCCAGGCGCTGCACCATCGCGAACCCGCGAGACGCCGTCTGATAAACGGTGCGCTGGTTGACGATTCCGTCGTTGGCGCGGGTGATCTCGGCGACGTAGTCCTCCGGTTCGGCCTTGCCCGGGATGACGGCGTTGTTGACCCCGTCCATGCCCATCGCCAGCGCGCCGGAGTGCCGCACGTGCGCCTTCTCCAGCAGCAGCACCCGTGCACCGTGCTCCGCGGCAGACAGCGCCGCCATCGTGCCCGCGGTGCCGCCGCCGATCACCAGCACGTCGCAGTCGAGGCGGGCCGGCGCCAGATCGGGAACCTGCATCAGGCCGCCACCGAATGGTTCAGGGCGGCAATGATTTCCGCGCGCAGCGCGCGGCGCGGCTGGTCGGCGCGGGGCTCCGGCACCTTGAGCACAGCGCGCGTTGGCTCACCGGCCCGGCCCAGCACCGCGATCCGGTCCCCCAGCGCCAGCGCCTCGTCCACATCGTGCGTGACGAAGACGATCGTCGTCGGGTGGGTGCGCCAGGTGTCGACGAGCAAGCGCTGCATGGCGGCGCGGGTTTGGGTGTCCAGCGCCCCGAACGGCTCGTCCATCATCACCGCGCGCGGGGCGCCGGCCAGGCCGCGGGCCAGCTGGACGCGCTGGCGCATGCCGCCCGAGAGGCTCTTGGGTAGGTAGTCGCCGAAGCCGCGCAGCCCGAGCTCGTCGATCCACCGCTCGGCCGCCGCGCGCCGGGTGGCGCGTGGTTCGCCGCGCAGCCGCAACGCCAGTTCGATGTTGGACCGCACGGTGCGCCACGGCAGCAGCGCGTTGTCCTGGAACACCATGCCGCGGTCGCCCGAGGTGGTGGTGACCGGTGCGCCGTCGGCCAGCACCCGCCCGTCGTCGGGCGACAGCAGGCCCGCCAGCGCGCGCAGCACCGTCGACTTTCCGCAGCCCGACGGCCCGGTGAGGACCAGGATCTCCCCCGGCCGCACCGCGAGGCTCAACCCGTCGATGACCGGGGTTCCGGTGTAGGACAACCGAACCCGATCCAGCTCGAGGCTCATGCCCCGATTTGTCGCGGTCACCGCGACTGCGCCTGTGCGCGCGGCAGCCACCGCGTCACCCGCCGGCCCACCAGTTCGACGGCCGCGGCCGTCGAGAAGCCCAGCACCCCGATGGTGATGATGCCGACGAACACCTGGGGGTAGGCCAGCACGGTGTACGCCTGCCAGGTGCGGTAGCCCACACCGAGGCGGCCGGAGATCATCTCCGCGGAGATGACGCAGATCCAGGCCACGCCCATGCCGACCGACAGCCCGCCGAACACTCCGGGCAGGATGCCCGGCAGCACGACCTGCCGCAGCACCTCCCACCGGCCGCCGCCCAGGGTCCGCACCGAGTCCTCCCATAGCGTGGGCAGCGCGCGCACCGCGTGCCGGGTGCTGACCATGATCGGAAAGTAGGCCGCGAGAAAGGTGATGAACACGATGCCGGCCTCGTCGGTGGGAAACAGCAGGATCGCGACCGGCACCAGCGCGATGGCGGGAATGGGCCTGGCCAGCTCCGCCAACGGGCCGAATAGGTCGGCGAACAATCGCGAGCGGCCCAGCAGCACACCCGTCGCGACGCCGATCACCGCGGCCAGCCCGAAGCCGGTGAGGATGCGGATCAACGACTGCGCCAGGTCGAGCCAGTACTCGTAGGCGCCGAGCCGGCGGTGCAGCGCGGTCACGATCTGGGTGACGGTCGGCAATGTGTCGAATCGCAGCAGCAGGCGCACCTTGCCGGAGGTGAGCACCTGCCACACCCCGATGGCGGCCGCCACCGACGCCACCTGCAGCAGCCGCGATCGCCATGGCGAGGCGATCCGCCGCGGCCGCGCGAATGCCGGCAGTGGGGCCGCCCCGACAACGGGTTCGATCAATGTCCGACTTGCTTCTAAGGTCATACCGAACCTCCCAGTGCCTCTTGGTAATTCACGGTCACGCTGCCGGGGTGCGCGGCGAGGTAGCGACGCGCCCCGGCCGGGGTGCCGAAGGGCAGGAATTTCTGGCCGTCTCGCACCCAGGCCGCCTTGTCGGCGAACCAGCGGGTGCCCAGCTCGGCGTCGGGCACATAGGCGGCCCGGACCTTGGCGCCGCGCGCGGTGGCATCCCGGACGGCCCGCAGCAGGGCGGTCGGGTCGGCGAACGTTTGCGTCGCATCGGATCCGTCCAGCCACAATTCGCTTGCCTGGGCGGGATCACCGCGCAGCGCCGAGGGATTGGCGGTGGCCGCCCGGGCCGCGTCATAGTTCAGGCCGCGGGCCGCGAACACCGCGCGCAGGGGCTCGTCCTGGACGAATCCCGAGACGTCGAGGTCGGCGAAGTCGCCGATCGACTTCAGGTAGGGCACATCGTTTTTCAGCGCGTCGGCCAGCGACGGTTTCAGGGTGGTGTCGAACGACGTGCCGCCGGGACCGTTGTACAGGTACACGACCTCCTGCGCGAGCCCGGCCGCCTGGGACACAATGCGGGCCGCCTCCAGCGGCTTGGCGTTGAGGAAATCGGTGGCGTCCAGTTGCGCCTGCAGGAAGGCCGCGAGCACCTCCGGATGCGCCGACGCGTAGGAGCGCCGCACCACCACGCCGTGCAAGGTGGGCAGGTTCAGCTCGGCCCCGTCGTAGAGCAGCTTGGCCCTGCCCTGGAAGACGAGCAGCCCGGGCCAGGCCACGAACTGCGAAAGCGCTTGCACCTGACCGGATTCCAGTGCGGACGCGCCGATCTGCGGCTGCTGGTTGAGCACCTCGACGCCCTTGATCCCGGCCCTGTCCAGCGCACGCACCAGGGTGCCGTGCCCGGCCGAGCCGACGCTGGCCGAGACCTTCGCACCAGCCAGGTCGGCTAGTCCGGTGGCCGGCGAACTGGACGCCACCACCACCATGTTCAGCGCGCCCTTGGGGTTGTAGCCGGTGACGGACACCATCTCGGTGCGGGCCAGCGGATTGGCCTGCGTCTTGGAGCCGTTGATCAGCATCGGGTAGTCACCCATCGAACCGATGTCGATCTTCTCGGCGAGCATCTGCGCGGTGATCGGGGCGCCGGTGTCGTAGTCCTGCCACAGCACCGCGTATTTGGTGCCGGTGCGGGTGGTGATGTCGGCGAGCCGGCGCTCCAGGTAGCCCTGGGCGCGCAGCAGCGTGCCCGCGGTGACGGTGTTGATGGTCTTGGACTGATAGCCCACCACGACGTTGACGACGCCGGAGGAGGCCGACAGCGATTCCAGCGAGCAGCCGGAGACGACGGCGACGACAACGGCTGCCATCGAGATCAGCCGTGTGGCTTGGCGTTTCATCAGCGGAGCAGATACGGCATGTTGACGGTGACCGCGCCGGTCGGGCAGCGGGCCGCGCACGGGCCGCAGTACCAGCATTCGTCGACGTGCATGAAGGCCTTGCCGGTGTCGGGGTTGATGGCCAGCGCGTCCAGCGGGCAGACCTCCACGCACAGGGTGCAGCCGTCGATGCACAGCGATTCGTCGATCGTCACGGGCACGTCGGCACGGTGATTGACCAGGGTCATGGCTTGCTCCTTATCAGGTTGCCGCGCATGGTGATTCGATCGCCCCGCATCCGGATGTACTCCAGGTCGACGGGCCTGCCGTCGTCGAGGCTGGTGAGCCGCTCCAGCATGAGCAGCGCGGCCCCGTCGGGGACCTGGAGCGCGGCCGCCGAGTGCGCGTCGGCGGGGATGGCTTCCAGCGCCAACGATGCCGAGCCCAGCCGCTGCCCGCTCACCTGCTCGATGAGCGCGAACAGGTCGTGGGTTTCCAGGTGATAGCCCAGGATGCGGCTCCCGATGTCCGGGGCGAGGTAGGTCAGGTCGAGGCTCAGTGGCAGGTCGCCGAGGTAGCGCAACCGCTCGACGAACACCGCCTCGTCGCCGGGTTGCAACCCCAGGCGGCGGGCCACCGACGGCGGCGCGGTCACCGGCATCGCGGCCCGCACCTCGTTGCGCACCTCGCCGAGGTCTTTGAAGGTTTCCTTCAGCCCCAGCAGCGCGTCGAGCCGATGGTCGTATTTGCGCTGAGCCACGTGGGTGCCGACCTTGGGGCCGCGGTCGATCAGCCCTTCGTTCTTCAGGATGCCCAGCGCCTCGCGAATGGTGTTGCGCGAGACCAGGAATTCGGCCGCCAACTCATTTTCGGCGGGCAGCCCGTCGGCGTAGGCGCCGGCGTGAATCTGCTGACGCAACACGTCGGCGGCCCGGCGGGCACGGTTGGCCCGGGAGCCCTCGAGACGCGAGATCGGTATGGCGTCGGCCACGCCGTCACGCTAATGCCGGTCGTAGGCACATTGGGGGCCGCCGAGTAGGACCGACGAGGACAGATCAGTTTATTGCGCCGGTCGGCATTCGCCCGCGACCAGGAAAAACCCTGGCGCGATCGGCTATTGCGCCACCTCGGACGAGACACCGCCTTTGCGATCCCCGTGAGTAGAACCCCCGTTGGGAGAGGTGGTGGCGCCGTTGATGGCCTTGGCATCCGACGGCAGCTCGAAGACCGGGAACGCCGAACCCACCGCCGCCATGGCCGCGTTCCGTTGCGCCTCCATGCGTGCCAGCGCCTCCGGGGTGAACACCGACAACCCGAGTTCCGGGTTGTACCCGTGGATCTCCTTCACGTCGAGCTGGGCCAGGAAGTAGACGATCTCCTTGGAGACCACCTGCCCGGGGACCAACACCGGGAAACCGGGCGGGTAGGGCACCACGAACGTGGTGGACACTAGGGTCTTGCCCTCGGCCAGACGCCGCCCGGCGGTGCCGATCAGCACGTACTCGCGGTCGGACTCCTCGTATCCCGCGTAGAAGGCCGACCGGGTGTCACCGAACGCGCACGCGTCGACGGGACGGAAGGCGATGTCGAACTCGCTGAAGTCCGGCAGGTGCGGCAGGTCCTGGGTGATCTCCTCGACGTGGCGGTCGTGCAGCGACCAGTCGGCGGCGCTGGCGGCGTGCTGGATGTGGTCGAAGTCGGTGGCGATCCGGCGCAGCACGTCGAGCAGATAATGCACGCTGGACCACGTCACGCCGATCGTGAAGATCAGCAGCACGCTGTTGATCGACGTCTTGTTGATCTGGATGCCGAACCGCTCCATCAGGATCTTCTCGCGGAAGTCGTATCCGTTCATCCCGGTTTTGCCGACGAACAGCGTGACCCGTGTCGGATCCAGCACGAACTCGTCGGAGCGCCACGCCTCGTTCCACTCGGCCTGCGCGCCCTGTACGACCTGGCGGAACGAGCTGACATGGGAGGCCCGGAATTCGTCGGGTACCAGGTCGGACTCGTCGAGGATGCGGAACCACTTGCTGATCAGCCGGTCCTTGCGGACCCGGCCTCGGAAGGTCAGCGCCATGTTGTACACCAGCCGGACCAATTGGAATCCCTCGATGTCCACCTGCCGGCGCGCCAGGTCCAGCGACGCGAGGAGTTGCTGGTTGGGCGAGGTCGAGGTGTGCGTCAGGAACGCCTCCCCGAACGCGTCGCGGGCGCGCGCGTTGAAATCCTGGTCGCGCACGTGGATCATCGACGCCTGCCGAAGCGCCGACAACGACTTGTGCGTGGAATGCGTCGCGTACACCCGAACCCGCGCCGCCGCGGGATCGGGCAGCAGCCGGCGGTGCACCCACTCCGACCGGTCGACGCCCTGCATGGACGCGGCCCAATTGCGGTATTCCTCAACGTATTCCGGCGACGACAACATCTGGTACAGGCGATCGGCGGACACCATCGCGGTGCGCTGCCGGGCCCACGGCACCGCGGTGGCGAACGCGTACCACGCCTCGTCCCAGAGGAAGCAGATGTCCGGCTTGATCGCCAGCACCTCCTCCATGACGCGGCGCGGGTTGTAGACCACCCCGTCGAAGGTGCAGTTGGTGAGCAACAGCATGCGCACCCGGTGCAGCTGCCCGGCCGCCTCCAGGTCCAGCAGCGTCTTCTTGATCGTCTCCAGCGACACCGCCCCGTAAATGGCGAACTGCGGCAACGGATATGCGTCGAGGTACAGCGGATACGCGCCGGCCAGGACCAGGCCGTAGTGATGCGACTTGTGGCAGTTGCGGTCGATCAGGACGATGTCGCCCGGCCGGGTCAGGGACTGGACGACGATTTTGTTGGCGGTCGAGGTTCCGTTGGTGACGAAGTAGGTGTGGTCGGCGTTCCACGTTTTCGCGGCCTTGTCCATCGCCTTCTTGATGTTGCCGTGCGGGTCCAGCAGCGAGTCCAGGCCACCCGAGGTGGTCGACGTCTCGGCCATGAAGATGTTGCGGCCGTAGAACTCTCCCATGTCCTGCAGCGACTTGGAATTGAAGATGCTGGCGCCCCGCGCGACGGGAAGGGCGTGGAACTGGCCGACCGGTGCCGCGGCATAGGCGCGCAGCGCGTCGAAAAACGGTGTGGCGAACCGGTTCCGCAGGCCCGCGAGCACGGTGCTGTGCAGGTCGGTGACGTCGTTGAGCCGGTAGAACGTCCGGTCGTAGACGTCCGGCTCGTCGATGTTGCCCGCCGCGATCGACTCGTCGGTGAGCAGGTAGAGGTCGATATGGGGCCGCAGTTCGCGGATCCACTCGCCGCATTCGACCCAGTCGTCCGGGCGATCGGGCACCACGCCGCCGTCCGCCGAATCGTTCGGTCCGAGCAGCGTGTTCATCAACGGCACCCGGTCGCGTGACCGCAGCGGCAGATCGTGGCGGATGATCGCGGCCTGGATCTCGCCGTTGAGCGCGACGGCGGTGATGGCGTCCTCGACGCTGGGCACGACCAGCAGCTCGAACTGGACGTCGTCGGACGCGGAGCGCAGCGCCCGCAGGCATTCCGCCAGGCTGTCGGGCGCGGTCATCGGTGCGTCGTCGGCGAGCAGCACCGTGTAGAACTGCTGTTGCTTGGCCCGGGCGACCAGCTCCTGGTCGGCCAGTGGCGCGGACGTGTCGAAAAGCCCTGCGCGGTCGCCGTATTCGCACAGCAGCCGCGCGGCCAGCGATACCTCTTCGGACAGCCGCACCGTGGACTTGCTCTCCAGGTGCGCGCGGAAGGTCGCCAGATTCTCCGCGCCCGGATACAGCCAGTACCGCTCGTAGGCGCCGATGCGGTCCATCAACCGCTTCACCCGCGCCATGTCGTGGGTGATGTCCAGCCCGGCGAGGTCGACCTCGGCGAGGTGACGGCAGGCGTCGTCGAGCAGGTTCCACGTGTCGACGCGGGTGTACGACGGGTTGGCGACGGCCGCCAGCGCGGAGACGCGAAGTCGCCGCGGATGGGCACTGTTTCGGGTCATGTCGTCACCTTCCGCGGGATCCAGCAAGTGATCCAGCAAGTATTGTCACCCGCCTGCGGTGCGCACGGAATCTTTTCGCCCAGGATTCGGGGGCGGCGGTCAGGTGTCCGGCTCGTCGTCACCCTCTATTACCCGCCGGTTGGCGCGGGTGTTGTCCACCCACCGCAGCACCGGAAGCTCCCAGCGGCGGGCCGGGAGGTCGGTGACGTCGGTAAGCGAGCGCACGACGGCCTGCGTCAGGCCCATCAGGGCGGCCATCACCGGCAACAGCGGCTGCAGCGGCTTGGCCGCCGAGCGGACCGTGCTGATGCGGCGGGCCACGATCAGGCGCTCGATCGAGTGATACAGCCAGGCCCCGACGCCCAGCGCGTAGATCGAGAGCACCGACGCGACGATGGTCCAGCCGTAGGCGGCGCACACCACCCCGCCGAACACCACCGTCGCGGCCAGGCAGGCGGCGACGGCGACACGCAGCTCCAGCCGGGTCACGACTCGGGCCCACCAAGGGCCTGGGCGGCGGCCCGGATCTGCGGCGTCACCAGCATGACCTGGCCCAGCACGCCGTTGATGAAGCCCGGCGAGTCGTCGGTGGAGAGCTCCTTCGCCAGCTGGACGGCCTCGTCGACGGCGACCGGCTCCGGCACGTCTTCGGCATGCAGCAGTTCCCACACCGAGACCCGCAGGATGGCGCGATCCACCGCGGGCAGCCGGTCCAGCGTCCAGCCCTGCAGGTGCGAGCTGATCAGGTCGTCGATGTGCGCCATCTGGTCGCCGACCCCGCGAGCCACGGTCTGGGTGTACGCCGGCAGCGGCGCCACATCCGGCTTCGCCTCGGCCAGCGCGGTGCGGACGTCGACGACCTCCGCCGGGCTCAGGCCGCGGGCCTCGGCCTCGAACAACAGGTCGACGGCGCGTTTGCGGGCCTGATGGCGTCCTTTCACGGGCCGGGAGGGCCTGCTCACGCGTTGACGCGTCCCAGGTAGCTGCCGTCGCGCGAGTCGACCTTCAGCTTGTCTCCGGTGTTGATGAACAGCGGCACCTGGATCTGCGCGCCGGTCTCCAGGGTGGCCGGTTTGGTGCCGGCGCTGGACCGGTCACCCTGCAGGCCGGGCTCGGTGTGGGTGACTTCGAGTTCGACCGACACCGGCAGCTCGATGTACAGCGGCGACCCGTTGTGGAACGCCACCTGCACCGGCAGGCCCTCCAGCAGGAACCGCGCATCGTCGCCGACCAGGGAATCGGGCAGGTGGTGCTGCTCGTAGTCCTGGCTGTCCATGAACACGAAGTCCGAGCCGTCGCGGTAGAGGTAGGTGGTGTCGCGCCGGTCGACGGTGGCGGTCTCCACCTTCACCCCGGCGTTGTAGGTCTTGTCGACGACCTTGCCCGAGAGGACGTTTTTCAGCTTGGTGCGCACGAACGCCGGGCCCTTGCCGGGCTTGACGTGCTGGAACTCGGTGATGGTCCACAGCTGTCCGTCGATTACCAGGACAAGTCCGTTCTTGAAGTCGGCAGTGCTCGCCACGGGCGGTGAATCTCCTCATAAATGGCCGGGTTGCTGTGGAACATCCTACGGCCGCAGAAATTTCGACCGCGGGGGCCATTCGGCTAGATCGAGGTCCAGATGCCGTTGTTGAAGAAGCCCCATTGGCCGACGGTGGGGTTCCACATCAGGTGAGCCTGCGGCGCCCACGCCGGCGGCGGTGGTGGCGGCGGCGCCCACGGCGGTGGGGGTCCCCACGGTCCCCAGCCCGCCGGGGCCGGGCCCTGCCAGTCGTGGCACTGATTCCAGTCCCAGTGGTAGTTGGTGCCCCAGGCCGGGTCCCATTGCTGCCCCGGGCACCAGTGGTTGGTGGGCACCGGCGCCGGCGCCGCCGCCGCGACGCCGGCCCGGCCGAGGGCGGCCCCCCCCGCCCGGGGGGCGGCGGCCCCCCGGGGGGGGGCCCGCCCGCGGCGCCGGGGGGGGGGGCGCCGCCCGCGGGGGGGGGGGGGGCGGCCCCCGCCACCCATCG
>NZ_MBET01000059.1:0-691 GCF_001954215.1 Mycobacterium sp. IS-2888 | reverse complement strand
CCAGGCCCAGGCCACCCCGGCGGGCAACTCCGCCCAAAACGTCGCCGCGGTCACCCCGCAACTGGCCGCGGCCAGCACCGCACCCACCACCCAAGCCACCACCGCGGCCACCACCACGACCGGGCCCTTCACCTGGCTACAAAACCTGCTCACCAACCTCTCCACCCAAGGCCTGCCCACCCCCACCAACAACTGGCTCGGGCTCGTCTCCGCGAACTACGACACGGTGCTGAAACGAATGACGGGCTTGCCCTATCAGTCCAACGGCCTAGCCAGCTTCTTTTCGAGCATTGCGCAGCAAACGTTCAATGGACCGGTGGGAACGACGGCCGGCGCGCAAGGTGCGTTCTTTCCGACACCGCAGTTTGCGGCGTTGGGCGCGGGCGGGTGGACTTTCCACCCGGCCGCCGTACCCACGGCAAGCCTGTCCTCGGCCACCAAAATCGGCGGACTGTCGGTCCCGCAAAGCTGGGCCAGCGCCACCGGCGCCGAAGAACAAACCGCCACCAAACTCGTCAGCACCCAGCTACTCAACCCCGACGGCGCCAACGCCGCCGGAACCAACGCCGCCATGCGCGGCGTCCCCCTCGTCGGCGGACGCGGCGCCCAACGCAGCGGCAACCTCGGCGTGCGCTACGGCTTCCGCTACAACGTACTCACCCGACCACCATCGGCAGGATAAAGAAATGCC